>NZ_JBMDWU010000590.1:0-6643 GCF_048594385.1 Micromonospora sp.
CGAGCTGGACGACTCGGGCGGCTGAGGCCGGCCCGCCCCGCCGTCGGAGCGCGGACCGGGGGTGACGACGAAGGGCCGACCCCCTCGGGGGGTCGGCCCATGCGGTTCGGTACGGGTCAGGAGGCGTAGCCGCGGCTGGCGATCCAGTCGCCGAGGTTGTCGACGGTGATGCGGTACGAGGCGGTGTCCGGGTTGGCGGAGTCGGCGATGGTGACGGTCCTGCCGTCGTCGTGGTAGCCGGTGACGCTGATGTAGTGGCCGCCCTCGAAGGAGTGGGCGTTGCCGTCGGTGTCGGTGGTGGTGCCGGCGATGTTGGCGACCACGGCGCGGCCGTCGTCGATGGCGCGGACGATGTCGGCGCGCAGCGTGTCGGTCTGCTTGTCGTCGGCCTTGCTGCTGCGGATCTCGGTGCTGTGGTAGGCGTCGCGGCCGGTCTCCCGGTTGAGCACCGGGGTGATGTCGTTGATGCTGTCGGTGCCGTCCTCGGTGGTGCGCATGTGCTTGGCCATGGTGTCCACGTCGATGTTCTTGCCCTGCACGCTCAGCGCGTTGCGGGCGGCGGCCGGGCCGCAGTAGTAGAAGTTGGGCTGCGCCTCGTAGTCGACCTTCAGCTCGCGCTCGCCGGCCGGCTTGCGGTCGGCCTGGACGGCGGCGGGGCGGGTGGTCCCGGCGGCGTGGGCGGCGATCGCGGGGCCGGCGACGCCACCGGCGGTGGCGGCCAGGCCGGCGACGGTCAGGGCGGTCTTGCGCAGGATGTCGGTACGCATGGGGAGGCTCCTCTGCGTCGGGGGTGCGGTGGACGCCCGGGGGAGAGGGCGTCGCGGAAGTCAGGAGGGAAGCGCGCGGCGGTCGGGGGGACCTGCTCGGGCGTCCGGGGGAGGTGTAACCAACCCGGTGGCGACCGCATTCCGTGGTCGGTGTCCGGGGCCTGCTCCCCGCGGGGAGCGGCGGTGGTATGCCAGGTACAACGCCCCGGCCCCGGCGACGATTCCGCCGTGGGGGTGGCCCCGGCCACGCGACACAGGCCCCGGAGGCGACATACCGGCGGTGACCGCGCGCCAGGCCGGCCCGCCCACCGGACACCGACGGCGACGTCGCCCCGTACCGGGCGGCGGGCCGCGTGCCGCGCAGGCGGGCGGTGGCGACCTGGGCGAACCCGACATTCCGCGCAGAGCGGCGATGCTCGGGGCGAACCCACGTCCTCGCCCCGGAACGGGGCGGCGCTCCACCGCTAACCTGGGCGGTCATGAACGTCGCACAGCGGGACGGCCGGTGGCACCGGTGAGCCCCACCCAACGCCTCCTCGACCCCGACCAGGTCCGCCGGTACGTCGCGGCCTCCCTCGGGCCCGCCGTGCGGGTCACCGACTGCGGGCCACTGCGCGGAGGTGGATTCGCCGCCGTCTGGCGGGTACGGCTCGACGACGGGCGTGCCGTGGTGCTCAAGGTGGGGCCACCGCCGTCGGTGCCGCTGCTGCGCTACGAACGCGACCTGATCGGCGCCGAGGCACGCTACCTGCGGCTGGTGGCGGCGCACGCGCCGACCGTGCCCGTGCCCCCGCTGCTGCACCACGGCAGTGACCCGGTCCTCGGGGACTGGCTGCTCACCGGCCACCTCCCCGGGCGGATGCTGTACACGCTCGTCGCCGAAGGCGCGCCGGTCGACGGGGTGTGGACCGGTTTGGGTGCCGCGTTCGCCGCCCTGCACCGGGTGACCGGCGACCGGTACGGCTACGACGGCGGTCGGGCCGCCGGGTCGACCTGGCGCTCGGCGTACACGGCGATGCTGGACGACCTGCTCGCCGACGCGGCCGACTGGGCGGTGCCGCTGCCGCTGCCGGCCGACCGGTTGCGGGCCCTGGTCGCCCGGCACGCCGGGGTGCTGGACGTGGTGCGTCGTCCGGCGCTGCTGCACTTCGACGGCTGGGCGGGCAACGTCCTCGCCGTACCGGGCCCGGACGGCGGGCACCGGCTCGGCGGGCTGGTCGACGGTGAGCGGTTCCTGTACGGCGACCCGCTGCTGGACCTGGTGTCGCCGCTGCTGTTCCGCCGCGCCGAGGACACCCCGGACGACCCGTTCCTGCGCGGCTACCGCACGGCCGGGGCGCGGGTGACGTTGGACGAGCCGGGGGTACGCCGCCGGCTCGGCCTCTACCGGCTCTACCTCTACCTGCTGATGACGGTGGAGGCGCCCAGCCGGGGGATCACCGTGGAGACCGAACCCGACCGGTTCCGGATCCTGACGCGGCTGCTCGACGAGGAACTGTCCGACCTGGACGGGACCTGACCGGGCGGTGGGGTCAGAGCCAGCCGGAGCGGCGGAAGAGCCGGTGCAGGGTGAACGCCGCGGTCGCCATCAGCGCCAGCGCGGCCGGGTAGCCGTACCGCCAGGACAGTTCGGGCATCCGGGCGAAGTTCATCCCGTAGACCCCGGCGACCGCCGTCTGGGTGGCGGCGATCGCCGCCCACGCCGCGATCTTGCGCATGTCGTTGTTCTGGTCGACGGCGAGCTGGGCCAGCCGGGACTGTAGGAGCGAGTTGAGCAGTTCGTCGTAGGCGGTGATCCGGTCGACCGCCCGGGTGAGCCGGCCCTCCACGTCGACGTACCAGCGGCGCAGCCCCGCCGGCAGGCCGCCGTCGGGGCCGGCCACCAGGGCACGCAGCGGCTCCTGGAGCGGCAGGACCGCCCGCTTGAACTCGACCAGCTCCCGTTTGAGCTGGTAGATCTGCTGGATGTCGGCGGCGTGCTCGGGGGCGAAGACGGTCTCCTCGACGCGTTCCAGGTCCCGTTCGAGGTGGGCGGCGACCTCGAGGTAGAGGTCGACCATGCGGGCGGTCACCGCGTACGCCACCGCCCACGGGCCCTCGGCGAGCAGCGACGGGCGGCCCTCGATCTCGCGGCGGACCAGCGCGAGGGCACCGGACGCGCCGTGCCGGACGGTGACCACGAACCGGTCGCCCAGCAGCACCATCACGTCGCCGGTGTCCACCACGTCGGAGGTCGCGGTCAGCTCGCCCTGGGCGACGTAGGCGGCGGTGCGCAGCACCAGCAGGGTGACCGGGCCGTGCCGCTGCACGGTGGGGCGGTGCCCGTCGGCGAGCGCCTGCGCCACGGTCAGCTCGTCGAGGCCGAACACCTGCCCGACGGCGGCGAGCACCGCCGCGCCCGGGTCGTGCAGGCCCAGCCAGACGAAGGCGTTGCGGCCGCGTCGGGAGCGGGCGTACGCGTCGGCGTAGTGCGGCCGGCCGGCCTCCCGGCGGCCGTTGACGTAGACCGCGCAGTCGACCACGGCGTCCGGGTTGGAGCGGCGGGCCGGCCGGTCGGGGGTGTCCCCGGGACGTCGGCGCAGCCGGCCGACCAGGGTGCCGAGCCGGGGTCCGAGCAGGGTCGTCAGCGCTCGCCGCTCCACCGGGTACCTCCGCCTCGCCGCCCGTCCGCCGGCCCACCGTAGTAGGGCGGCGCGACGCCGGGCGGGGCGGGTCAGCCGACGGCGGTGGCCCGTACGACGACGTTGTCGGAGTAGTCGCGGGACCGTTCGTCGAACCGTCCGCCACAGGTGACCAGGCGCAGCGTCGGTCCCGGTCCGCCCGGCCCGTAGACCAGCGCGGTGGGGAAGTTCCGCTTCGGGTACGCCCCGACGCCGTCGACCGCGAACCGCACCACCCGCCCGTCGGCGCGGGTGACCCGGACGGTGTCCCCGGGGCGCAGCCGCCCCAGGTCGAAGAAGACCGCCGGCCCGTCGCGGGTGTCGACGTGCCCGACGACGACGGCGTTGCCCGCCTCGCCGGGGCTGGCCCCGGGCCGGTACCAGCCGGCGACGGTGGGCTGGTCCAGCGGCGGCACCTCCAGGGTGCCGTTCGGGTCGCCGGCCACGGGCACCAGGTCGGCGTGCACGCCGATGGCGGGGATGTCGATGCGCACCGGGGTGGAGCGGGGCAGGGCCGGGATCGGGGAGCGGCTGGTGTTGCCGCCGCTGACGTCGATGCTCGGCTGGGGTGGTCCGACCGGTCCGAGGGTCAGCCCGGCGGCGATCAGCGCGATCCCGGCGGTGCCGCTGACCGTGACCGCGGTGACGGCGGCGCGGGTCCGGCCCGCCCACTCGCGTACGCCCATCGCCCGTCCTCCCCGACGTCCGATGTGGTCGGGGTGCCCGTACCGGTTCGGTGCGGGCACCCGTCCCCAGGGATTGTGTGGCGCGTCGTCGACCGACGCCTGTCGTGTCGTCAGGCGACGGTGCCCGCCGCCGCCCGGCGTCGGCGGCGCAGCAGCACGGTGGTGCCGAGCGCGGCGGCACCGGCGAGGGCGCCTCCGGCGGCCAGCAGGCCGGTGTTGCCGGTGCCGCCACCGGCCCCGGCGGGCGCCGCGCCGATCGGCGTGACGGTGAAGGTGGCGCTGCCGGCGGAGCTGCCGTCGCCGCAGGTGGCGGCCACGGTGTAGCTGCCCAGGGTGAATCCGGCGGTGAAGAGTTCGGCGCTGAGCCCACCGCCCGCCGCTGCGGTGGTGGAACGGACGTTCTGGTCCCGGTCCGGGCCGGTGACGTGGAAGAGCACGTCGCCCGCCTTCGGGTTGCAGGTCGTCGCGGTGAGCACGACCGTCCCGCCGACCGGTGTGGTGGCCGGCGACACCGTGGTGTCCGCGAGTGCGGCGGTCGGGAGCAGGAGCGTGCCGAGTCCCACGCCGAGCGCCGTCGATACGAGAACCTTCTGTGCCTTCATACGCGTCTTCCCTCACTTTTCGTCCGCTGTCTGCGTGGGACGTCGTTCGGGTGGCCAACTCCGTAACTAGCACCGGTGTGCCCAACACTAGGAGGGATGGGCCCTCCTACCGGGGTAAATGAGAAATCTTCGTTGCCGTCACGTGTTTTCCCGTCCGCCACCGAGCTGCGGAAATGCCCGGACACTGCGGACACCCCGCGCCGACCCCACAACCCAGCCTCCTAGGACGCTCTAGGGATGGTGACCGTCGCGCCCACCCACCGGCGGGCCCGCCCCGAAACGCGACGGACCCGCCGGAACCGGGATCAGCGTCGACGGGCCTGGAGGGTGTACGTCTGGGGGAGCCGCCACGGGCGTTCGGTCAGCCGCCACTCGCCGTGCTCGTCGCGGGTCTGCCGCCCCGGCAGCGCGTCCCAGGGGGCGCTGTCGTGCTCGTGCAGCATGGTCAGCTCCAACCCGGCGTCGAGCAGGGCGGTGACCACCTCCCCGAGGCCGTGGTTCCACTCGTGGGTGGTGTTGTGGGTGAAGGTGGCCTCGGTGCTCACGTAGGTGCCGCCCTCGTCCCACACCAGCGGTTCGGCGCGCTCGAAGTACGGGTGCTCGACGGCCAGCACGCCGTCCGGGCGGGTCTCGTCCAGGGCCCACAGCATCGGGTGCCCCTCACGCAGGAACAGCCGCCCGCCCGGACGCAGCAGGGCGGCGACCACGCCCGCCCAGCGGCGGATGTCCGGCAGCCAGCACAACGCGCCGACGCCGGTGTAGACCAGGTCGAAACCACCGACGCCGAGCGCGTCGGGCGCGTCGTACACGTCGGCCAGGACGAAGTCGACGGCCGCGTCGGTGCGGTCGGCCAGCGACCGGGCCTGGGCCAGCGACGCGCCGGAGAAGTCCAGGCCGGTCATCCGCGCGCCGAGCCGGTGCAACGACACGGTGTCGGTGCCGATGTGGCACTGCAGGTGCACACCGCGCAGCCCGGCCACGTCACCGAGGCGGGGCAGGTCGAACCGGACCACCTCGCTGAGGTAGCCCGGGTCGGCGGCGAACCGCTGCACGGCGTAGTCCGGGGAGGCGGCGTGGGCGGCGGCCCGGTCGTCCCAGCTGGCCCGGTTGAGGGTGCGGTAGTCGGTGCCGGGCGTCTGCCGGCCCGGCTCGTCGTCGTCGGTCACCGGCTGACGGTGGCAGATGCGCCAGATCGGCTCAACGGCAATTCGGCGGCCGGTCACGGGCCCGGTGACCGGCGGTGGGTGTCAGAGCTGCCTGGTAGGTTGCCGGCCCGTGACGGGGGAAGGATTGGACGCCCGGTTCGGCCGGCTCTGGGCGGCGAGCACGCTGTCGGCGCTGGGCAGCGGTATGGCCACGGTGGCGGCCCCGCTGTACGCGGCGGCCCGCAGCGACGATCCGCTGGTGGTCGCCGCCGCCGCCGGTGCGTCGTGGCTGCCCTGGCTGCTGTTCGCGCTGCCCGGCGGGGTGCGGGTCGACCGGCTGGACCGGCGGCGGCTGATGGTGGTCATCGACTGGGGGCGGGTGGTCGCAGTGGTGTCGCTGGGTGTGGCGATGCTGGCCGGCCGGGCCGGGATACCGCTGCTGTACGCCGTGCTGTTCGTGGTGAACACCGGTGAGATCGTGTTCCGGTCGGCCAGCCAGGCGTTGTTGCCGACTTTTGGGCCCCCGGCCGGGCTGGAAGGGGCCAACGGCTGGCTCGGCGGCGGCACCACCCTGACTCAGGGGATGCTGGCGGGCCCGCTCGGCGGGTTCCTGTTCGTCTTCGCCGAGAGCCTCCCGTTCCTCGCCAACGCCGGCACGTACGCGCTCAGCGCGGTGCTCGTCGCGCTGATCGGCGGCTCGTTCCGGGGCGGTGGGGACGCCGTCCCGGTGGGCACCCGGTCGATGCGGGCGGAGATCGGCGCGGGCTTCCGGTTCCTGATCGG
>NZ_JBMDWU010000591.1:0-5093 GCF_048594385.1 Micromonospora sp.
CCGCACCACCCTCACCCGCCTCCTCACCCACATTCCCCACCCAGCCCTCAGCCCTCGCCCCGACCCTGACCCCGGCCCTGACCCCGGTGATCAAGAGGTTTGCGTCACGGAGAGCGCTTCCCGGCGACGCGAACCTCTTGATCACCCCGACGGGGCGGGCCGGCGCGGCGCGGCGGGTGGGGACGCCGGGGCGGGCGGGTGGGAGGTTTGGGGGTTTCCGGGGGCGGAGGAGGTGCTGGGGTTGCCGGATGCGGCGTTCGGGATGCCGGCCGCCCGGCGGGAGACGATCCGCGCGCTGGCCCGGGCGGTCGCCGCCGGGGAGGTCGACCTGGAACCCGGCGGGGACCGGGCGGAGACGGTACGACGGTTGACCGCACTGCCCGGGATCGGCCCGTGGACCGCCGGCTACCTGGCCATGCGGGCCCTCGGCGACCCCGACGTCCTGCTCCCCACCGACCTCGCGGTACGCCGGGGCGCCGCCGCCCTCGGCCTGCCGGCCACCCCCACCACCCTGGACACGTACGCCGACCGCTGGCGGCCCTGGCGGTCGTACGCGGCGATCAGACTCTGGAGAGCGGCATGACGACCCTCGGCACCACCACCATCGGCACGACCACCATGGACACCCCGACCGGCCCGCTCAGCGTGCTCGTCGACCCGGACGGCGCGGTCCGGGCCGCCGGGTTCACCGCCGACCCGGACAGCCTGCTGCCGCTGGTGCACCCGAGCCTGCGTGGCCCGCTGGAGCCGTACGCCGACCTCGGCCCGGTGACCGCCGCCGTCCGCGCCTACCTCGACGGGGACCTGACCGCGATCGACGGGGTGCCGGTGCGGCAGTACAGCGGCGGGGCGTTCCAGGCCCACGCCTGGGCCGTGCTGCGTGACGTCAAAGCGGGCGAGCCGGTCACCTACACCGGGTACGCCGCGCTGGCCGGCCGGCCCGCCGCGGTGCGGGCGGCGGCCGCCGCCTGTGCCCGTAACGCCGCCGCCCTCTTCGTGCCCTGCCACCGGGTGCTGCGCACCGACGGCACCCTCGGCGGCTACCGGTACGGGCTGCCGGTGAAGGAGTGGCTGCTCGGTCACGAGCGGCGGCTGACGGCAAGCTGACAGCCGCATCGACGCCGTTCGACGCTACCGTCGGGTAGTGCCTGCGCAGCGCGACGGCGACCCGGCCCCGAGGGCGGACGGTCGGGTCCGGTCGCTGCGCAACCTCTGGCGGCTGCGCCGCTACCTGCGCCCGTACGCCGCCGCGTACGTCCTGCTGCTGGCGGCGGCGTTGGCCGCCACCGGGGCGGGTCTGGCCGTACCCCTGCTGGTGCAACGGGTGGTGGACGGGCCGGTCGCCCGGCACGACCCGGCGGGGCTGCTCCGCCTCGGCGGGCTGGCCCTGCTGCTCGGCCTGGTCGAGGCGGTGTTGATCTTCATCCGGCGGTGGAGCCAGTCCTCCTCCTCGGTCGGCATGGAGGCGACCATCCGCGCCGACCTCTACGCCCACCTGCAACGCCTGCCGGCCGGTTTCCACGACCGTTGGCAGTCCGGGCAGCTGCTGTCCCGGGCGATCAGCGACCTGTCGGTGCTACGCCGGTTCCTCTCCTTCGGGCTGCTGTTCCTGGTGCTCAACGTGGTCACCTACGTCGCCGTGGTGATCCTGCTGATCCGCCTGCACGGGCCGCTGGGACTGCTGGTGGCGGCCAGCGCGGTGCCGCTGTTCCTGATCAGCCGCCGGTTCGGCAGGCACTACCACACCTCGTCGCGGCGGATGCAGGACCAGCAGGGTGACGTGGCCACCCTGGTCGAGGAGACCGCGCAGGGGCTGCGCACCATGAAGGCGTACGGGCGGGGGCCGGAACTGGCCGGCCGGTTCGCCGGGCGGGCCCGCGCGCTGCACGACACCGGCGTGGCCAAGGGGGCGCTGCTGGCCGGCGCGTCGGCCCTGTTCGACCTGGTGCCCAACCTGACCCTGGGCGCGACGCTGGTCGGCGGCGCGACACTGGTCGCCCGGGACGCGCTGACCATCGGCGAGCTGGTCGCCTTCGTCAGTCTCCAGCTCATGCTGATCTGGCCGGTGCAGTCGCTCGGCTGGATCATCGCCAACGGGCAGGAGGCGGCCACCGCCGCCGACCGCATCCAGGAGGTGCTGGACACGCCGCCGTCGATCGTGGACGCCCCGGACGCCGTACCGCTGGCCCGCTCGGCGGTGCGCGGCCGGCTCCGCTTCGAGGGGGTGTCGTTCCGCTACCCGGGCAGCGCCGAACCGGTGCTGCGGGAGATCGAACTGACCGTCGAGCCGGGCGAGACGCTGGCCCTGGTGGGGGCGACCGGCTGCGGCAAGAGCACCCTGCTCTCCCTGGTGCCCCGGCTGCACGACGTCACCGGTGGCCGGATCACCCTGGACGGGCACGACCTGCGCGGGGTACGTCTGGACGCGCTGCGCCGGCTGGTCGGGGTGGCCTTCGAGGAGCCGACGCTGTTCTCCATGTCGGTCTGGGAGAACCTCAGCCTGGGCTGCCCGGACGCCACCGACGACGAGGTCCGGGCCGCGCTGGCGCTGGCCCAGGCCGACTTCGCGTACGACCTGCCGTGGGGGTTGGCGACCCGGGTGGGCGAGCAGGGCCTGTCGCTCTCCGGCGGGCAGCGGCAACGGCTGGCGCTGGCCCGCGCGGTGCTCGGCCGGCCGGCGCTGCTGATCCTCGACGACCCGCTCTCCGCCCTGGACGTGCACACCGAGGCGCTGGTCGAGGCGGCGCTGCGCCGGGTGCTGCGGGACACCACCGCGCTGCTGGTGGTGCACCGGCCGTCGACGGTCGCGCTGGCCGACCGGGTGGCGCTGCTCGACGGGGGCCGGATCACCGCCGTCGGCCGGCACTGTGACCTGCTGGCCACGGTGCCGGCGTACCGGGCGGTGCTCGCCGCCGAGCCCACGCCGGCACCGGGCCTGGTGCGCTCGTGATCCGCCGGCCGCCCCGGCAGCAGGGCCCGGCCGGGGGCGACGGCCGGGCCGCCGCGCTGGCGCACTGGCGGGGGCGGGCCACCGACCCGGACGCCGACCGCAGCCGGGCCGAGGACGACTCCCCGGAGGCGGTGGCCCGGCTGCGGGAGCGTAGCCGGGCGCTGCTGCGTGACCTGCTCCGCCCGCACCGACGGTCGCTCGGCGTGGCGGTGGGCCTGCTGCTGGCCCAGAACGCCGCCGCGATGGCCGGGCCGTACCTGGTCATGCTCGGCATCGACCGGGCGGTGCCGCCGCTGCGCGCCGGTGACCCGGGTCCGTTGGCCGCCGTCGCGGGCGCGTTCGCCGTCGCGGCCCTCACCGAGTACGCCGCCCGGCGCAGCTACCTCACCCGCTCCGCCCGGATCGGCCAGGCCGTCCTGCTCGACCTCCGCCAGCGGGTGTACGGCCACCTGCTGACCCTCTCGGTCGGCTTCCACGAGCGCTACACCTCCGGTCGGGTGGTGTCCCGGCTCACCAGCGACGTCGACTCCATCGCCGAGCTGGTCGACGGGGGGATCGACACCCTGGTCGCCGCCGCGCTGTCGGTGCTGTCGGTGGCCGCCATCCTGCTCTGGCTGGACCTGCCGCTGGCGGCGGTGACCCTGCTGGCGTTCCCGTTCCTGTTCTGGCTGTCCCGCTGGTTCGCCCACGCCTCGGCCCAGGCCTACCGGCACAGCCGGGAGGCGGTGGCGCTGGTGATCGTCCACTTCGTCGAGTCGCGGGGCGGGCTCCCGGCGGTGCAGGCGGTCCGCCGGGAGCCGCGCAACCAGGAGATCTTCGAGGCGGTCAACGACGAGTACCGGCGGGCCAGCCTGCACGGGTTCCGGCTGATCGCCACGTACTCGCCGGGAATCAAGGTGATCGGCAATGTCACGGTGGCCACGGTGCTCGGGTACGGCGGCTGGCGGGTGCTGGGCGGCGACACCGCGGTGGGGGTGCTCGCCGCGTTCCTGCTCTACCTGCGCCGGTTCTTCGACCCGATGCAGGAGCTGAGCCAGTTCTACAACTCGCTCCAGTCGGCGACCGCCGCCCTGGAGAAGCTCGCCGGGGTGCTCGACGAACGACCGGGGGTGCCCGAACCGGCCGCACCGGTGCCGTTGCCGGCCGGGCCGGGGCGGGGCGCGGTGACGTTGCGTGCCGTCTCCTTCGGTTACCGGCCGCAGACGCCGATCCTGACCGGGCTTGACCTGGCCGTGCCGGCCGGGCAGACGGTGGCCCTGATCGGTCCGACCGGTGCCGGCAAGTCGACGGTGGCGAAGCTGCTCGCCCGCTTCCACGACCCGGACGCCGGCACGGTCGAGCTGGACGGGGTCGACCTGCGGGACCTGTCCGACGCCGAGCTGCGGCGCGCGGTGGTGCTGGTGACCCAGGAGAACCACCTGTTCGGCGGCACGGTGGCGGAGAACATCCGGTTCGGCCGACCGGACGCCTCCGACGCGGCGGTGCAGGCGGCGGCGCGGGCGATCGGCGCGCACGACTTCATCGCCGCCCTGCCCGACGGGTACGCCACCGAGGTGCACCGGCGCGGCGGGCGGCTCTCCGCCGGGCAGCGGCAGCTCGTCGCGTTCGCCCGCGCGTTCCTGGCCGACCCCCGGGTGCTGATCCTGGACGAGGCGACGTCGTCGCTGGACGTGCCGACCGAACGGCTCGTGCAGCAGGCGCTGGCCAGCGTGCTGCGGGACCGCACCGCGCTGGTGATCGCGCACCGGCTCTCCACGGTGGAGACCGCCGACCGGGTGCTGGTCGTCGACTCCGGACGGATCGTCGAGGACGGCCCGCCGGCCCGGCTCGCCGCCACCGGCGGCGGCCGGTACGCCACGCTGCACCGGCAGTGGCGCGAGTCGCTGAGCTGACCCGTCCTGCGGGGCACCCGGTGGTTCACCGGGCGGCTAGACTCGGCCCGCATCGATGGGCCTCGCCCCCGCCGGTCCGACCGGGCGGGCGCGGCGGGGCCGGTCGCGTCGCCGGCATACGGGGAGGTTGCGGCGTGCGGATCCGTGGACGAGTGGTGCTGGCGGCGGCGCTGGCACTGAGCACGATGGGGACGACCGGGGTGGCGTTGGCCGTGGACCGGGGCGCCGCTCCGGCCGGCGAACCGGCAGGG
>NZ_JBMDWU010000592.1:0-2993 GCF_048594385.1 Micromonospora sp.
ACCGGGCAGTGCGGCGCGGCCATCGTCGCCGCCTGCCACGTCGGGCTGACGCCCTGGTACTACCGCAGCCTCAGCCAGCTCGGCGCACTGTCGCCGACCCGGCCCCGGCCGTTCGACGACCGGGCCGACGGCTTCGTGCCCGGTGAGGGCGCGGTGGCCGTCATGCTGAAACGACTCGACGACGCCGAACGCGACGGTGACCGCGTCCACGCGGTGATCCGGGGCGCGGCGGTCAACCACGGCGGACGGGGCAGCGCCCTGCCCGTACCGCGCAGCGAGTCGCAGGTCGCGGTGATCCGGGCCGCGCTGGCCGACGCCGCGCTCACCCCGGCCGACATCTCCCTGGTCGAGACGCACGGCACGGCCACCCGGCTCGGTGACCCGATCGAGATCGCCGCCCTGGCCGAGGTCTTCGACGGCGACCGGCCCGAACCATGCCAGCTCGGCTCGGTCAAGGCGAACATCGGCCACCTGGAACCGGCGAGCGGCCTGGCCGGCCTCGCCAAGGTGCTGCTCTGCCTCGAACACGGTGAGATCCCGCCGCTGGCCGGGTTCGCGACGCTCGGCGCGCACATCACCCTGCCCCCGGGCCGGCTGGCCATCCCGACCGCACCGCAGCCGTGGCGGGCCGCCGGGCCGCGCCGGGCCGGTATCAGCGCCTTCGGCATGGGCGGAACGAACGCCCACGTCGTCGTCGAGGAGTACACCCCCGCCCCGGCCGCCCGGCCCGCCGACGGGCCGGCGCGCGAACACCTGCTGGTGCTGTCGGCGCACACTCCCGAGCTGCTGACCCGGCGGGTCGCCGACGTACGGCGGATGATCGAGGCGGACGACGCGGTCGACGTCGGGGCACTGTGCTTCTCGGCCTCGGTGGGGCGGGTCCACCTGCCGTACCGGGTCGCCGTGCTCGGGGCGACCGGGGCGGCCCTCGGCGCGGGCCTGCGCCGGGCGCTGCGCCTCGGGCCCGAGCTGCCGGGCACGGTGCTGCGCGGCGACACGGTGCTCGCCGGTGACCCGGTGCCGGTCGGGCCGGACCTCGCCGAACGGTTGGCGCGCCACCTGCCGTGGCCCGCCGAGCGGATCGCCGCCGAGCTGCGTACCCCCGACGGCGGGCTGCTCACCGCGCTGGCCGGCTGGTACGTCGCCGGCCGGGACGTCGACTGGCGACCGTTGTACGACGGTGCCCGCCCGCGCCGGCTCGCCCTGCCGCCCTACCCGTTCCGGGACCGCGCCGACCGGGCGTCCGCCCGACCGGTCCCCGGTCCGTCGACACCGCTCCCGGCGGTCGCCCCGGACCCGGCCGCCGGGCACCGGGAACCCGGGCTCGACCGACTGCTGGACGCCCACCGGGTCTTCGGCCGGCCGACGGTGCCGGCGGCGCTCCTCGTCACCAGGGGGTTCGCCACCGCAGCCGTCCTGGAACGGCTGGCCTTCACCGCCCGGGGCACCGGGCACCACCGGCTCACCGTGGACACGACCGCCGGCAACACGGTGACGTTCCGCTACGGCGGCCAGGTCATCGGCCATCTCACCACCGGCGCGGTCCGGCCGCAGGGACCGCCCCCCGCACCGCTGCCGGTGGACCGGGAGTACGCCGCCCACCCCCGCACACTCGACCCGGCCGGCCTGTACGCGTGGTTCGCGGCGAAGCGGGTCGACTTCGGCGCGGCGCTGCGGGTCGTCGGCCACATCGCGTACGGCACGACCGGGGTGCTCGTCCGGGTCGACCACGCCGACGCGGACCCGGCGGTGCGCGCGGTGGCCGCGCTCGACGCGGCGCTGCAGAGCATGGCGGTCCTGACCCTGGCCGATCCGGCCGCCTCCGCGCTGACCTACCTGCCGGTGTCGATCGGCCGGGCGGTGCGCTGGGCGGACCCGGTCGACACCCGGCACGTGCGGCTGCGGCTCACCGGTCAGGATCCCGACGGCAGCCGTCGGGCCGACGTCGTGCTGCTGGACACCGCCGGCCGGGTCCTGGTCTCCCTCACCGACGTGGTCTACCGGCCGGTCGCCGCCCCGACCGGCGACCCCGACCAGCCGGCGGACGCTTCCCCGACGGTGGGTCCGGCGGCCACGGCCGGGCGGCAGCCGGTGACCGCCTTCGCCGTCGAGGAAACCGTCGTCGAGGTGGTCCGCACGGTGCTGCGGGACCCGGACGTCACCGCGACCGGTTCGCTCGCCGCGACCGGCATCGACTCGATGCTCGCCACCATGGTCGCCGCCGACCTCCAGGAACGCCTCGGGGTGACGCTGAGCCCGGTGGAGGTGTTGCAGGTGCCCGACTGCCGCGCGCTGGCCGCCGTGGTGGCGTCCGTGCTGCCCGAGCAGACCCCGCCGACGACGGGTGCCCCGGCCGTTTCCGCGCCAGGGGACGCCCCGGCGGCGGCCGGGGCCACCGCCGACGACATCCGTGCCAGCACCGACCAGCCCGCCCCGACTGCCTCCGCCCTGCGGGACCAGCCGCCCGCCGGGTCGGACGGCGGCGACCGGGGTGACCTGGCCGTCATCGGGATCGCCTGCGCGCTGCCCGGTGCCACCGACCCGGAGGGCTTCTGGTCCCTGCTGGCGCGTGGGGGCAGCGGCATCGGTCCCGCGCCCGCCTTCCGCTGGGCGGGAGGTGGCGACGGGGCCGCGATCGGCGGCTTCCTGGGCCCGATCGACGAGTTCGACGCCCGCTTCTTCGACTTCTTCGCCAAGCAGGCCGAGGTGCTCGACCCGCAGGTCCGCTGGCTGCTGCGCACCGCGTGGGAGGCACTGGAGTCCGCCGGGATCGCCCCGCTGTCCACGCCCGCCTCGACAGGCGTGTTCGTCGGTGCCAGCTACCAGCACTACAAGGACTACAACCTCGCCCCGGAGCTGGACGCGCCGAGCGGGCTGGGCAACCACAACGCGTTCCTGGCGAACCGGGTGAGTTATTTCCTGGATCTGTCGGGGCCGAGCATGACGATCGACACGTTGTGTTCGTCGTCGTTGGTGGCGTTGCACACCGCCGT
>NZ_JBMDWU010000593.1:0-10524 GCF_048594385.1 Micromonospora sp.
TGGCAGCGGCCCCCGCGACGGCCGGTGCCACGGAGGACAGCGCCACGCCAGCCGGTGCCACGGAGGGCAGCGCCGCATCGGCCGGCGTCGCGAAGCCCGGCTCGACGACGACCGCCCCGACGACGACCGACCCGGCAACGCCCGGCCCGACGGCGGCCGAGGTGGCACCGACCGGCCAGGCGGCGGCCGACGCGGTGGCAGCCGGCGGGTCCGGCCGGTCGGTGGGCGTGCCGGCACCGCGTACCGCGGCGGGCTCCGCGGACGACGCGCCGACCCCGGCCGACCGACCCGCCCCGGTCCCGGCCACCGCCCCGGCGACGCCCGGCCCACAGTCCGGCCCGGGTCGGCCCGCACCCCCCGGCCAGCAACCGCCCACCGGGGCCGGCGTGCCCGCCCCCGGCCGGCCGGGGCCCGGCGGGTTCGGTACCGACGGGCGACCGGTGCAGTGGGGTGGGCCACCCGGGGCCTGGGCCCCGGTCCCGCCCCCGCCGTCGTTCCTGAGCACCCGGTGGCCCGGTCCCGCACCCGCCACCGGCTGGGAGGTGCCGGCGGCGGTGCTCGCCGGGGCGTTGGGCGTGGCGTTCTTCGTCCCGCTCACCCGCACCGGCATCGGCTGGTTCCTCGGCTGGCTGGTCCTCACCGTCGGGGTGGTCGCGGCCGTCCGGCGCAACGCCGACACACTCACCCGCACCGACCGGCTGATCCGGGGCGGCTGGGCGGCCGCCGCGCTGGCGCTGCTGGCCGTGCTGGCGTTCCGCAACGCCTGGTGGCTGGTGACCTTCTGCGTCCTCGGGGCGCTGGGCTGCGCGACGTTGGCGATCGTGGGCGGAAGACAGGTCCGGTCCATCCTGTTCAGCCTGGTCGCGGCCCCGTTCGCGGCGCTACGCGGGCTGCCCTGGGTACGGCGGCACATGACCGCCACCGGGGGCGGCCAGCTGGTGCCCCGGGTCGTCGGCTCGGTCGCCGCCACCGCCGTGGTGCTGCTCGTCTTCGGGCTGCTGCTGTCCTCCGCCGACGCCGCGTTCGACCAGGTGCTCGGCGCGGTGGTGCCCGAGGTCAACGTGGACACCGTGTTCCGCTGGCTCTTCCTGGCCGCCGTCGGTGGGTCGATCGCGGTCGCCGCCACGTACACCCTGGCCGCGCCGCCGGACCTGTCGACCGTCGACCGGGAGGGTCGGCGGCGACTGGGCATCCTGGAGTGGGCACCGGCCATCGCCGCCCTGACGCTGCTCTTCGTCGGTTTCGTCGCGGTGCAGTTCACCGTGCTCTTCGGCGGTCAGCGGCACGTCCTGCGTACCGCCGGCCTGAGCTACGCCGAGTACGCGCGCAGCGGGTTCTGGCAGCTCACCGTGGTGACCCTGCTGACCGTGGCCGTGCTGGGCGGGGTCAGCCGCTGGGCGCGACGGGAGAGCCGGGCCGAACGGGTGCTGCTGCGGGTCCTGCTCGGGCTGCTCAGCGCGCTCAGCGTGGTGATCGTGGTGTCCGCACTGTCCCGGATGTACACCTACCAGAAGGTCTACAGCTTCACCGGGGAACGGATCTTCGTGATGGCGTTCGAGCTGCTGCTCGGCGCGGTCTTCCTGATGGTCCTGGTGGCGGGCGTACGGTGGCGGGGTCGCTGGATTCCCGGCGCCACCGTCGGGCTGGCCGTGGTGATGCTGCTCAGCCTGGCCGTGCTCAACCCGGAGGACTACGCGGCCCGCCGCAACATCGCCCGGTACGAGCAGTCCGGCAAGATCGACGCCTGGTACCTGCGGGCGCTCTCCGCCGACGCCACCCCCGCCCTGGCCAACCTGCCGGACCGGATCCGCCGCTGCACGCTGAGCTGGATCGACGACGACCTCGCCGAGCCCGACCCGTGGTACGCCTGGAACCTGGGCCGCAGCCGGGCCCGTGCGGAGTTGCAGCGGCTGGGCCCGCGCGCGGTCGGCGGGCAGAAGGACTGCAAGGCCGCCGACCAGTTCGACCTGCCGAAGACCCGGCGCACCCCGCGCTGACCACCCTGCGCCGCCCGGCCCCGGTTTCCGACCCGGGCCGGGCGGACCTCGCTGCCCGGCCCGGTTGCCTGCCGGGGCCGGGCAGCGGCGTCAGGGTGGCGGGCGGCGACTCCACCCCGGCGGGCAACCCCCGGTGCCGGACCCCGCGTGACTATCTCGACAAGGGGATCGGAGGCCCGGATGGGTGATCGCGACACGGCGTTCGCGGCGTACTTCGCGGCACGCTCGGAGGCGATGCGCGGCACCGCGTACCTGCTCTGCGGCGACTGGCACCGGGCGGAGGACCTGGTACAGACCGCGTTCACGAAGCTCTACCTGGTCTGGAACCGGGTGTCCCGGCACGAGGTGCTCGACGCCTACGTACGCCAGATCCTGGTGCGGACCTTCCTCGACGAGCGACGGCGCGGCTGGTGGCGGCGGGAGCGGGTGGGTGGCGAGCAGACCGACCGGCCGGCACCGCCGGACTCGCCGGAGAACCGGCTGGTGCTGCTCCAGGCGCTGGCCGCCGTGCCGCCGCGCCAGCGGGCCGTGCTGGTGCTCCGGTACTGGGAGGACCAGTCCGTCGACGAGGCCGCGGCGGTGCTCGGCTGCTCCACCGGGACGGTGAAGAGCCAGTCGGCGCGCGGCCTGGAGACGTTGCGTGGCCTCCTGTCCCCCACCCTCAGCGGCACCAGGAAGGGACAACCATGAACGGCGAAGAACTGCGTGAGGCACTACGGGCCGAGATGGCCGCCACCGCCCGGCCACCGTCGTTGAGCGTGGACACCGCACTGCGGACCGGCCGCCGGGCCCGGGTACGCCGTCGTGCCGTCTGGGCCGGGGCCGGCGTCACGGCGGCGCTGCTCGCGGTGACCGGGGTCGGGGCGGTCGGCGCGGCCGGCTCCGGGGGGTTCACCCCGGCGGCGCCGGGGGTCGGCACCGTCCCGCCGCCGTCGGTGCACGACACCAAGCCGGTGTGGCCGACCGGCCCGGACGGCCAGCCCCAGGAGGACCGGACGGCACGGGCCGGCACCCGGTACGACCGGGCGGCCCGGCTGCTCGACGACCTCGTCGCGGTGGTCCCGGCCGGCTACACCGTGCCGTCGGACCCGGCGACCCCACCCGCCGGCCAGCCGCCGTCGCGCGACCACCAGGCACAGTTCGACGACAGGGTGGACGGCATCGAGGTGTGGAGCTACACGTCCTCGGCCTCCGTCCGCCAGGGCCAGCGGACGGGCCGGTTGCTCGTCGAGGTGCACAGCGCCGGCAACCGGCTGCCGACCGAACCGTGCCCGCTGGCCCGGCAGTTCTGGGTCACGGCGGGCGCGTGCGAGGTGGTGACCGTCGGCACCACGCGGATCGGTGTGGTGGTCCGCGCCGCCGCCGCCGACGACCGGTTCGACCAGTGGGCGGCGTACCGGCATCCGGACGGAACGGTGGTCTTCGTGGCGCAGTCCCGACGGCTCGGCGACGGGCAGCCGGAGCTCGCCGCCCTGCCGTTCACGCCGGAGCGACTCGCGGTCCTCGCCACCGACAGCCGGTTCCACCTGCGCTGAGCGCGGTTCCCCGGCCCGCCGGCCGGACCGGGACGGCCCGGTCGCGGCGACAGGGTGCCGTCGACCCGGACGGGCGCGGGCGGCGGGCCCGGTCGCGGCGGTACGGTCAGCGGCCGGTGCCCGCCGCGCGGATCGGCTGGGCCCGCCACCCGGCCTCGTCCCGGGGCGGGTGCGGCGGGCGGGCACACAGGACGTACGACTCGGGGGCCATCGCGCCGTGCCGGCCGCCGAGCGTGGCCATCACCGCCGCGTGCAGCTCCCGCGGGCCGACGCGCGGTTCCGCCGGGGCGGCGTAGCCGACGAGCGACCGGGTGCCGCCCGGCCCGCCACGCAGGATGATCCGGGCGGTCGGGTCGCCGGCCGCGGCCCGGAGCACCTGTTCGCTGGCGGTGACGTCGATCCAGGCGGCGTCGATCTCCACCCACTCCGGGCCGCGTACCACCGGGTCGAGGTCGACGAGATCGCCCAGCCGGTCGAGGTCGACGTCCCGGTCGGCGGCGGTCAGCAGGATGCGTTCCATCGACCACAGCAGTGCCGCGGCCTCGTCGGTGCTCACGTGCCGGACGTCGTGGGTGAGACCGACCACGACGGTGGGCCTGGTGTGCAGGATGGTGAGCCGGACCGGGTCGGTGGTGGTCGCGTCCAGGCCGCTCTCCACCTCGGTGCCGTGCACCGGTGCCCCCGCCCGCCCGTCGAAGACGCCGCCCCGGGTGCTGCTCATGTCGTTGATCACCAGGTCCCGGTGCCGCTGGCAGCCCCGCTGGGAGCCGATCGACTGGACCGACTCCTCCACGGCGGTCGCGTCGAAGTAGGCGTACTGGTAGGCGTTGAAGATGGCCAGGTGGGTCCGGCGCAGGGTCTCGTGGAACGACGGGGCGGGGCTGAACGGGACCAGCGCACTCTGCGCGATGCTGCCGACGAAGTTCTGCATCCGGGGCAGCGCGCGGTTGCTGTAGAGGGCCTCCAGCGCCGCCAGTTCGGTGCCCGTCCACCAGGACAGCAGGGTCGCCGTGGTGGTGACGAGAACGCTGGCCGGGGTGACCCTGGTCCGCCTGGCGACCGCGTCGATCGCCTCGGCGACCGGCCCGGAGCGCAGGGTCGCGAGGCGGAACTCCGGCGGCCCCTCCCGACGGGCCGGCACCGAGAGCAGGCAGGGCGGGATGGTGTGCAGTTGCTGCCGCCAGTAGGCGAGGGTCCTCGCCATCCGACGCCGCGCCTGCGGGGTCCGCTCGTACTCGGCCTGGTCGGCGGGCTGCCAGACCGGGGGGCCCACCGTGCGGTCGGCGGGGGACGCGACGAGCCCGACGAGTTCGTCCAGCACGAGGTTGGCGGTCACCAGGTCCGCGACGGCGTGGGAGAACTCGAAGACGGCCCGGACGGGCACCCCCGCGTCCGTGGTCACCGCCATCCGGACGGGGAACTCGGCGCCGTGGTCGAACGGGCGGGGCGGATCGCTGATCCAGGTCCGGTCGTACGCCCCGGACCCGAGTTCGAGCAGCAGCAGGTCGACGTGCCCGTCCCGGGTCACCACCTGGGCCCGTTCCACGCCCGGGCCCACCTCGTACACCGTGCGTAGTCCCTCGTGGCGGGAGACCAGCACGCCGACCGCCGCGCGGACGTCGTCGACGGTACGCCCGGCGGGCAGGTCCGCGTACCCGACGAACACCGCGCCGCTGCCCTCGTACGGCAACCAGTCGAAGACGTTGCTCTGACCGTGGGGCATCGGCCACCGGCCCGAGCGGAGCCCGGCGAAGGGCACCCGCACCGTCCGTACGGCGGTCGACGTCTCGGCTGTGGTCATCTGGCTACCCCCGGGTCGGGATGGGTCGGGCGGACACGGGACCGGTCACTCCCGGCGACCGGGCACCACGCCGCCGGGCACCGCGTCCCGGTCGGCTGCCGGTCCGCCGGCCGACGCGGCGTCCCGGTCGGCTGCCGCGTCCCCGTCGGGTGCCGGGTCGACATCGGTGGCGACGGGTTCCGGGGCCGGCTTCGGGTGGGTCAGCAGGCGCAGCCCGGCCAGCAGGATCACCAGCGACAGGACGGCGAGCAGGAGCCGGTGGTCGACGACGACGATGAGGGCGGCGGCGACACCGATGGCCGCCGTCTGCGGGATCGTCACCAGCATCCCCGCCGTGGTGAAGGCCCGCCCCAGCAGCCGCGACGGGGTGTGCCGCTGCAACAGGGTGTTCCAGCCGATCGAGAACCAGGTGACCGCGAGCCCGATGCCCACCGCCCCGCCCAGCACCACCGCTGTCGCGCCGACGGCCAGGGCGGCGCAGCCCACCCCGAGGCCGATCAGGGCGCCGCCGATGGCCCTCGCCTCGCCGACGCGGCGCAGCAGCCACGCGCCGGTGAAGCCGGCGACGATGGAACCGATCCCCTGGACACTGACGATCACCCCGAAGAACGCCGCCGGCCGGTGCAACCCGTCCTCGACCACCACGAAGATGATCGGTTCCAGGAAGCCCACCGCCCCGAACGCGACGGCGCTGACGACGGTGACCTGGGACAGCAGCGGAACCGACCGGATGTGACGCAGGCCGGCGAGCAGTTCGGTGCCGAACCGTTCCCCGCTGCGTTCCGGTGGCGACTCGGCGACCCGCACCGTGGCCAGCGCGATGATGGCGGCGAGGAAGGTCAACGCGTCGATCAGCGCCAGCAGGTGACCGCCGAACGCGGCGTAGATGCCGGAACCGACGAGTGGCGCGAGAATCCGGGTGAACCCGAACAGGGTGCCGAACGCCGCGTTGGCCGAGCCCAGGTCACTGTCGGGCAGCAGGTCCTTGAGCAGGGCGTTTCGCCCCGCCATGAGCACCGTGGCGACACAGCCGTGCACGATGGCGACGCCGTAGATGATCCAGGTGTGGTCGGCGGTCCGGACCAGCAGCAGCGCCAGCACCGCCAGCCCGGCGATCGCGTTGGTCGCCATCAGCAGCGGCTTGCGGCGTACCCGGTCGATCTGCCGTCCGGCCAGCGGGGCGAACAGCACCGGCAGGCCCATCGCCAGGAACACGGCACCGGCGGCCGAGTTGCTCCCGGTGAGGTCCTTGACCCAGATGCCGAGGGCCAACAGCAGCGCGGTGTCCCCGAAGCCCGACAGGGCGTCGCCGACGTACAGCCGACGGAACCGGGCGTCCCTGAACGCGGTCACTCAACTCAGCGCCTCTCGGTGGTTGGTGGCACGGCCCACGGGTTCCAGCCGTACCTGCAGGTGGCGGTAGCCGTGGACCAGGTTGGAGCGCAGCGGCACCGGCTCGCCGACCACGGACACCGAGTCGACGAACTCGGCCAGCGCGAGCAGCAGCGCCCGCAGTTCCAGCCGGGCCAGCGCGGCCCCCAGGCAGTGGTGCGGGCCGTAGCCGAACCCCAGATGGTTGGCCGGGCGGCCGGGACGGAACTCGTCGGCCGCCGCGAAGTGCCGGGGGTCGCGGTTGGCCGCCGGCAGCCAGGCCACCACCGCCTCGCCGCTGGCCACCCGCTGACCGGGCAGCTCGACGTCCTCGGTGGCGACCCGCAGCACGTGCATCGCGGGTGAGGTCCACCTGATGACCTCCTCGACGAGCGGCCCGACGAGATCCGGGTCGGTGCGCAGCCGGTCCAGGGTGCCGGCGGCGGTGGCCAGCGCGTGGAAGCAGCCGGCGATCGCGTGCCGGGTCGTCTCGTTGCCGCCGACCAGGACGTTGTCGCAGTTCAGGAGGACCTCACGCAGGTCGAACCGGGGGTCACCGGCCAACGCGCTGATCAGGTCGTCACCCGGGCTGCGCCGCCGCTCGGCCACCAGGTCGGCGAGGTAGAGGATCATCTCCGAGTGCGCCGCGTCCGGGGGCATCCGGTCGAAGGAACTGTCCGCGCCGCCGAAGGCGTGGCTGGTCAGCTCGATCAGCATGTCCCGGTCGGTCGCCGGCACGCCGAGCAGGCGGCAGACGACGCTCGCCGGGATCACCGGCCCGAGGGAGGCGGCGACGTCGAGGCCGCCCGCCGACACGGCGTCCGCGACGAGCTGGCGGACCTCCTGCCGGACGGTCTCCTCCAGCGACTCGGCCATCGCCCTGGACAGGAAGGGCATGATGACGCTGCGCAGCCGGGTGTGCCGGGGGCCGTCGGCGACCACCAGCATCCCACCGCCCGCCTTGTCGGGGTGGTCACGGTCGAAGCCGATCATCATCCCGTACTCGGAGGTGAACGCGGCCTTCGGTGCCAGCACCGCGCGGCACCCGGCGAGCGAGAAGACCGACCAGAAGCCGCCCGGTGAGGTGCCGGCGTCGCTCCACAGCACGGCGTCGTCGGCGGCGTACCGACGCCACCTGGCGAACCGGCCGGGGTCGAGGTACAGGTCAGGGTCGCCCAGGTCCATCGCCGTTCCCCCTCTGCTCGGTCCGCACCAGGTCGGCGATCTCCCGGGCCAGGTCGGCGAAGGACGGCCGGCGGAACACGGTGACGATCCGCAGGTCGACACCGAACCGCCGGTGCACCGCGCCGACCAGGTGCAGGGCCTTGATCGAGGTGCCGCCGAGCGCGAAGAACTGGCTGTCCGCGCCGAATTCCGTCACCCCCAGCAGGTCCCGCCAGATGTCGGCGAGCCCGGCGGCGACCGGGTCCCCCGGCGGGGAGGCGGCGTCAGGGACGGGCGGGTCGGCGGGGACGGGCGGTTCCGGGTCCGGGTCGCGGCCGAGCGCCGCCAGCAGCGCCGCCCGGTCCACCTTGCCGTTGGGGGTCACCGGCAGGGCCGGCAGCCGGTGGCACCGCGCCGGCACCATGTAGGGGGGCAGGTTGGCCCGCAGGAACTCCCGCACCTCGGACGGCTCGGCCGGGCCCGTCGACACGGCGACCAGTTCCACCGGTTCCGCGTCGGTGACCGCCACCACCGCGTGGTCACCCACCTGCGGGCAGTCGCCGAGGACCCGTTCCACCTCGCCCAACTCCACCCGGAACCCACTGATCTTCACCTGGTCGTCGCGGCGGCCCAGGAACACCACGTCCCCGTCGGGCCGCAGCCGCACCAGGTCGCCGGTGCGGTAGAGCCGCTGGCCGGGCGCGTCGGCGAACGGGTCCGCGACGAACGCCGTGCAGGTACGCCCCGGATCGCCCACGTAACCGTCGGCCAGCCCCTGCCCGCCGACGTACAGCTCACCGGTGCCGCCGGGGGTGACCGGGGTCAGCCGGTCGTCGAGCACCCGCAGGTAGCCGCCGTCGATCGGGCCGCCGATCGGGATGACGCCCCCGTCCAGGTCGGCGGGGACGACCTCGTGCGCGGCCGAGAAGGTGGTGTTCTCCGTCGGCCCGTACGCGTTGACCAGGTGCTCCGGCGCACCGGCGGCCAGCATCCGGCGGATCTGCGCCAGCGCGTACTGGTCGCCGCCGATCAACAGCACCCGGAGCCGGGCGAAGGCGTCGGGCACGTGCGCGACGATCGCGTTGAGAAGGGCATTCGTGGTGAACATGACGCTCACCCCGGTCTCGGCGAGGAACCGTCCCAGCCGGTACGGCGACAGGGCGACCTCGCGGGGCACCACCACCAGCGTCGCGCCCGCGCACAGCGCGCCCCAGATCTCCAGGGTGGCCGCGTCGAAGGCGGTGTTCGACAGGTGCGCGACGACGTCGTCCGGCCCCAGCCGCAGGAAGTTGGAGTGCGGCACCAGGCGCAGGATCGCCTCGTGCGGCACCACCACCCCCTTCGGCGCACCGGTGGACCCGGAGGTGTACATGACGTACGCCGGGTGCCGGACCGTCACCGGGACGTGCGACGACCCGACCGGTCCGGAAGCACCGGCCGCCCCCACCGCAGCACCGACCGGCGCCCCGGGCAGCTCGATCGTCGGCACCCCGGGCGGCACGTGGTCCTCGCGGCCCCGCTCGCACAACGCCAGCCGTACCCCGCTGTCCCGCCCGATCGCCCGGCTGCGGGCCGGCGGCTGGGCCACGTCGACGGGCACGTACGCCGCCCCGGCGCGCAGCACGGCCAGGAACGCGGTGACCGCGTCCGCGCCCCGTGCGGCGGCGACGGCCACCCGGTCCCCCGGTCGTACGCCCGCCGCGACGAGCCGTCCCGCGAGCCCGGCGGCGGCGGTGTCCAGCGCGCCGTAGCTGAGCTCCCGGTCGCCGTGCCGCACCGCGACCGCCTCCGGGCGGGCCCGCGCCCGCAACGCCACCACCTCGTGCACCGGCAGCTCCGCGGGCTGACGGACGTACCCGTGGGTGACCGCCGGTGCCACCGACGGTCCCGACGCCACCGGGGTGTCCGGGGCGGCGCTGAGCCGGGCGAGGTCGGCCAGCAGGGTGGCGTGCAGTTCCCGCGCCCGCTCCGGGGTGAACAGGTCGGCGGCGACCTCCAGGGCGGACGTCGCCGACGTCGTCCCGGTGGTGACGGTCCACAGCAGCTCGAACTTGGCGGTGCCGGTGGACAGCACCTCCCGTACGGCCGGTGCGCCGGCCGGCGCCCAGCGCCAGCCGCGGTCGTCGACGTGCGAGATGCCGACCTGGGTCAGCGGGTGCCCGTCCGGCCCGGCGGCGTCGGCCAGCTCCGCCACCAGCTCCTGCAACGGCGTCCACTGGTACGCAACCGCCGCACTGACCTGCGCCCGGACCTGGGTGACGAGGTCCCGGAAGGTGGTGTCGGCGTCGATCCGGGCCCGGACCGGCAGGACGTTGACGAACATGCCGACGGTGTCCTCGTCGTCCACCGTCCGCCCGCCGAAGGGTGCGCCGACCACCACGTCGGACGCGTGGGTCGTGCCCCCGGGCGCGGCGACCCGGCTGAGGAAGGCCGTGTAGGCGGCGAGCAGCACCATGAACTCCGACGCCGCGCAGTCCCGCGCCAGGTCGGTCAGCCGGGTGACGAGCGCCGGGTCGAGCGGCGCGGTCACCACCGCGCCCGCCGGGCCCACCACCTCGGGTCGGGGGCGGTCGGTCGGGAGCGCCCGCCGACCCCCCCCCCCCGCGCGCGGATCCCGCCCGTGGGCACGACCCACGCGTCCGACGTGGTGGTCGGC
>NZ_JBMDWU010000594.1:0-7486 GCF_048594385.1 Micromonospora sp.
TTTCTGCGACGTCATGCCGCTGCCTCCCTGGGTGACTGCTTTGCCTCGTCCTGCCACCGCAGGGCCCTGTCGGGGCCGCCGTTCATGCGGATACCGGTTCGGATGTGAGACGTTGTTTGCGGATGAGGGCCAGCAGGGCGATGTGGGTCTGGCTGTCGGCAGCCGCGACGAGTCCTCCGGCACCCGTGTGTAGCGGTTCGCCGTTGATTCCGGTGACGACGCAACCGGCTGCCTGGCACAGGGCGATTCCGGCGGTGAAGTGCACGCTGTCGCGTAGGTGGCCGTCCGTGACGTACGCGGCACGGCGTCCGGCGGCGACCCAGGCCACCGCCAGGGTGGTGGATACCACCCGGGGCCGGAACCGGTGGATGAAGTCGTCGTCGGCCAGCAGCCGGGCTGCCAGGAAGCTGTTCCTGTTCGGGAACGGCGGGTCGAGATTGACGTCGACCAGGTGGGACTCCGCCGACGGGACGAGTTGTGCGTCCGTCCCGCCGGTGCGCAGGTACGCGGCATCGCCGTCGGTCCAGAACACCTCGCCGGTGAACGGGTCCGCCGAGGCGGCCACGATGGTGGCGGTCCCGATCCGCAGGGCCACGTTGACCGAGACCAGCATGTTCCGTACGGCGAAGTTCAGTGTTCCGCACAGGGGATCGACCAGCCATGTGCGGCCGTTGCCTGCCGGGCCGGTGCGTCCGCCCTCCTCGCCCAGCACGACGTCGTCCGGGCGCGCCGCGCGTAGGACATCGATGATGACCTTCTCGGCATCGAGGTCGGCGATGGTGGCGAAATCGCCACCGACCTTGTCGAAACGTGCCAGGGCCGAACCGTAGTGGGAGCGTACGGTCGCGGCACCGGCCTGCGCCGCCTCGATGGCCAGGGCGTGGTCGCTGATCGACATGGCTGAAGGGTAATGTCGCCGAGCTGCGGGCGCGCACCGCGCGCCGGCAACGGTCGGTCAGGAACAGTGTCGGTTGCCCCGTGGTCACCCTCCGAGCGGCCTGATCCCGCACCTTCGAGGGCGTCGAAAATCGCCCCTACGGATTGCGCTCCCCTCGCTACGATGACGCCCTCGGCGTCGATAGAGACGCCGCCACGGGGGAGGGTACAAGTCCATATGAGACGCCTCAGAGCGGCCATACCGCTGACGGTTCTTGCGGTTGTGGCAGCCATGGTGACCACCGGTTCTCCGGCCTCGGCCGCCGACTCGTTCGATGTGACGCTGAAGAGTTGGGCCTATCTCGACTCGCAGGACCCGGACGCGAAGGTCGTCGATGCGGCGGTGGCGCCGCCGGTCGGAACCTCCCGCGACGAGGCCGACCGGACGCACATCTACCGCTCCTACTTCACCTACGACCTGACCACGCTGAAGGGCACGGTCGTCCACAGCTCATACCTGTGGACGAACGAGAAGACGGTCGTCGACTGCTCCGTCCCGGCAACCATCGAGGTGTGGCGGACCCGCCCGGTCAAGAGCAACACCACCTGGCTGCGTCCGCCGGCCGAGATCGACAAGCTGTTGACCGCCAAGCGGGGTGCCGGCGCTGCCTATTGCCCCGGCTACCTGGGTTTCGACATGGTTGCCACGCTCAACGCGGCGCTCAGCCGGGGTGAAAAGAGCATCACCCTGGAGTTCCGGGTCGCCGCCGATCAGGAAGGCGTCGGGTGGACCGGTCGTACCTTCGACAAGCCGGTGCTCAGTGTGACGGTGAACCACCCGCCCACGGTCACGGACCTCAAACTGAAGTACCCGGACCGGCCGTGCGGCACGCTGGCCAAGCCGTCGCCGGCAGCACGGAACACGGTCTTCTCAGCCACCCCCAGTGATGCGGACGAGGGCGACCACCCGACCGTGCTGTACGCGATCTGGCCGGTCGACCATCCCGACCAGCGTCGCGAATTCCACGACTACTACGGCACCGACCTGAGCCAGTACGCGGACGGTACGGTCCTCGCCTGGCAGGCGCAGGCCAGCGACTACTACGACCAGGGCCCATGGAGCAGGATCTGTTACCTGGTCATGGATCTGACCGCACCGGCCGATCCGCCGGAGGTGTCGTCGCGGACCTATCCCGAGGGTGACTCCCCGGGCGGTGGCACCGGCATCGAGGGAACGTTCCGTTTCGACGGGGCTGGCGACCGTGACGTGGTCGCGTTCACCTGGCGTGACTCCATGGGGTATTCCGGCCAGGTTCCGGCCCGGCACCCGGGCGGCAGGGCGACCCTGAAGTACACCCCGAAGCTGCGGTTGATCACCGACCTCTATGTCGCGTCCGTCGACGCGGCGGGTAACCGGGGGCCCGAGAAGAACTACCGGTTCCGGGTCGCCGAGACGGCACCGCGCGTCGATGTCGTCGTGCAGGGCGTCGGCCTGCCGAGCACGATCACGTTCATCGCGTCGAAGCCCGAGACCACCGCGTTCGGGTACCAGCTCAAGGACGGCGCGGAGGTCCGTCTCCCGGCGGTCGACGGCAAGGCCACCGGCCCTGTCACGTTCACCACCACCGGCCTGATCGAGGTGGCTGTCCGGAGCTACGCCAACAACAAGCTGATCGGGCAGGAGACCCTGCAGGTCTGGGTCACCGATGCTCCCGGCGTCGAGTCGGCGGAGTTCAACCTGGACACCGACCAGGTCGCGGGCAAGGTCGGCTCGTTCCGGTTCACCCCGCACAGCAACGATGTCGTCGCCTACGAGTACAACCTCGACGACGAGTGGAAGACCATTCCGGCAGCCGACGACGACACCGCCGTACTGCCGTGGACGGCGACGCCGGGCTGGCACTCGATGGTCGTCCGGTCGGTGCGGGCGGACGGGTCCACGTCGATGGAAGCGGACTATCAGTTCAACATCATCGACAACCGCCCGACCGCCTACGCCAACGAGTTGAGCTACTGGCCGCGCCGGGACGGCGTCGGCGTGCCGCTGAGCGTCGAGTTACAGAGCCGACTGCCGAACCTGACCGGATTCGTCTACCGGTTCGACGGCGGCGCCGAGCAGACCGTGCCCACCGGGGGCGATCCGTACGCTCTCATCACGGTCACGCCGACGCACGCCGGCGACAACACCGTGGTCGTTCAGGCGTTGCTGTCGGACGGTTCGCGCTCGCCCGCCACCACCTACACGTTCGGCATCTGGTCCGGCCCCGTGGTCACGCAGACGCCGGAGGGCGACGGCACCGTCGGTCGGACCGTGACGTTCACTTTCCATCCGGGGCTGCCGGACGTCGCCTCCTACCGCTACTCGTTCAACAGCGCCGACGAGGAGACCATCCAGGCCGGTCCCGACGGCACCGCGACGGTCACGTACACGCCGGGCTCGTGGGGCTACAACGACGTGCGGGTCACGAGCGTCGGCGCGGACGGCACCGAATCGGACCTGCGGATCGCGCCGTTCAGCGTTCGGGACAACAAGGTCGCCGTTTACAGCACCTACGACTGGTCACGTGTGGGGATCGGCTGGACCGGATACTTCTATTTCAGCACCCAACTGTTCGGCGAGGTGACCGAGTACCACTATCGGGTCAACGACGGTCCGGAGCAGATCCTGCCGGCGAGCGCCGACGGTACGGCGACACGGGTCGCGGTGCCGTTCGAACGCAACGGTACGAACACGCTGCACGTGCAGAGCTCGACGGCGGGCGGTGAACTCTCGCCCGTGACGGACTACGACTTCACGGTCGGCGATGCGCCCTACGTCGTGAGCGTCCAGTATCCGAGCGGCACCTGGTCGGGCGGTGCCGGTGTCCCCGGCACCTTCGAGTTCAGCGGCGGCACTGCGGGAATCGTGTCCTTCTCCTGGCAGATCGACGACGGCCCTTCGACGGACGTGCCGGCTGACAGCCAAGGGAGGGCGTCGATCACCTACACGCCCGCGCAGAACTTCGAGACGCACACCCTGTCGGTGACCGGCCACAAGGCGGACGGCACGGACACCGACGTCACCCGCTACAACATCTACGTCTCCAACGGCACCTGACGCCGGTACGAGGACAGATCTCGCAGGTGTGGGCGACGGCAACCTCTGATCCCCGGTGACGTGGGGCCCACCGCCGCAACGGTGGTGGGCCCCGCAGCCTCCATGGAAACAGCCTTCCGACGTCATCCTGTCCCGGTCTGGTGGAGGGCCCGACTCGCCTCGATGTGGGGGACGTGTTCGATGGCCCAGCCGGCGAGGGCCAGCGCGGGCGGGATGAGGCTCTTGCCGGTGGGGGTCAGCGCGTACTCCACCCGGGGCGGGACCTCCGCGTACGCCGTGCGGGACACCAGACCGTCGTGCTCCAGATGGCGCAGGGTGAGCGTCAACATGCGCTGGGAGATGCCGGGGATCTGCTGGTGCAGCTCGGTGAAGCGCAGTGCGCCCGCGTCGAGCGTTGCCACGATCAGCAACGTCCATTTGTTGCAGATCCGGTCCAGGATCGCCCGGATCGTCCGGCCGCCGTCGCCTCGGATCATGCAGGTGTGTTCGTACTGCGACATGACCACCCCCTGTGCCTTACGCACACCCGTGTGCCTTTTGTAAGCCCTCCGATACTGACACATGATGTGGCTAGTTCCTTCTCGTAACCATCGTGTTCAGAGCTGGAGGGCCCGTCATGACACTCGCCTACTGGATCGTCGCCGCCCTGCTGGCCGTCTTCTACCTCTACGCCGGGGGCAAGAAGGTCGCCCAGAGCCGGGAGCAGCTCCGGCCGATGATGGGCTGGGTCGACCGCGTACCCATGCCGTTGGTCCGGACCATCGGGGTGCTGGAGGTTCTCGGCGCGGCCGGCCTGGTCCTGCCGCCGCTGACCGGGATCGCACCCTGGCTCGCGGTCGCGGCGGCCGTCGGGTTCGTCCTGATCCAGGTCGGCGGCATCGCGGTGCACCTGTCCCGGGGTGAGACCCGCCAGATCGGGCTCAACATCGGTCTGCTGGTGACCGCCGCCGTCGCGATCTGGCTGGCCACCACCTGGGTCTGAGCCGCACGAGGGTCGTCCGGCCCGCCGACGCACCGCCCACACCGGGCAGAATGCCGGGATGGCAATCGACAGGTCCGGAAAACTGTGGCGCGGGGAGAACGTCGACGACCTCGCCGACTACCTCCGTTACTTCGCGGCCGGCGGCTACCCGGTCGCCACGGTGGTGGAGTCCCGGTGTGCCGGGTGCGACGGCCGTGCCTTCCGCGTCGACATCGACGAGGAGGAGGCGACCCGGCGGACCTGCCTCGCCTGCGGCGCGGTCGCCTTCATCGGCGACAGCGCCGACTACTGGGACGAGACCGGTCACGAGTCCTGCTCCTGCCCCTGCGGGGGTGAGCAGTTCGCCGTCGCGGTCGGCTACGCGCTCGGTGCCGACGGCGAGGTGCGCTGGATCAGCGTCGGCCTGCGGTGCCTCGACGACGGCACGCTCGGCGTCTACGCCGACACGAAGATCGACTACCTGCCGTCACGCCACCTCCTCGATCAGGCGTGAGGCGGGCGGCCGGTCGAGGGCGCGGAGCAGCGCCGGTAGGCCGCCGTGCACGAGGGGGAGGCCGCCCAGCTCGCTGAGCCCGACCCAGGCGAGGTCGTCATGCTCGTCGGGCGCGCGGTTGGTGGGGGAGCCGAGCCAGGCTCCGACGTGCCACACACCCACGCGTACGGCGTCCTCGCCGCTGCCGGACCGCAGCTCGCCCAGCCGGGAGCAGGACTCCGCAACGATCTCGACGCCGACCTCTTCGCACAGCTCACGGGCGAGGGCCTGGCGTTCGGGCTCGCCCGCGTCGACGTGACCCCCGGGCAGATCCCACAGATCCGGGTACGCCAGGCGGGCCGGACTGCGGTGCACCAGCAGGACCGCGTCATTCACCACGAGCGCTCCGCAGACGACTATGTGCATGCCGGGATCCGACCACACGGGTGGGACAACTCCTGGCCCTCGCAGCCGGTCGGGGTGGCGTAGTCGGATCGAGGGCGGTCAGCGGGTCCGAACCGTCCAGGCGGGCTGCTGCGGCTCGTCGTTGTGCACGACGATGTCAGCGTGATCGGTCGGACGGACCGTGGTGAAGTAGAACTCCTGGGAAGGTAGGTAACGCTCGCGCCAGCGCCGTTCGACCTCGGCCCGGGAGGATGCCCGGCGCTCGCGGACGACGGCACGCTCCACGGTCTTTTCCGGCGTGGCCGACACGAAGACGCGTAGCTCCCACCGATCAATCAGTTCCGGGCGCATGAGGAAGACGCCGTCGAAAACCAGCACGGCGTCGGTGGCGGCAGTCGTCACCCACGGGGACAGTGCGGTGTCGGTGGTGCCGTCGTAGACGGCGGGTCGGAAGCGCCGGTCTCCACCCGGACCGAGCGGATCGAGCAGAACCCGGTTCAGCGCCTCGCGGTCGTGGGCGTCGAAGTAGCAGCCTTCGGCCGACTACTCGCCGCGTGGGTAGCGCTGTGCCCGAGGGAAGAGGAAGTCGTCGATCGTGGCGCGGATGACATCGCGGCCACGTTCGCGCAGGACGACTGCCAGTTCGTCGGCGAGCATGGTTTTGCCGGCGGCGGGCGGCCCGTCCACGGCAACCCGCGTCGGGTGCTTGACGGCGATGGTCCCGACCGCATCAGCCAGACGGCCGAGCAACTCGTCGCGGGTGCCCTGGTCCATATCCCCGCCCTGTCCCCACCGCTCGGCGTGGAACCCGATGACCGTTCCCGGTGCCAGCCCAGCCCATCGCCGACAAGCTGACTGGCGCACCTTGTGACTTTATCGTCGTGAATGCCGGGTCGTGGTCGGGCCCGGTCGGACGAAATTCGGTGTCGTCGGCGTCGTGACGCCCGGTATACCGGGCAGATGCGTGAAGAGGTGCTTCCCGGCGGTAACACCACGGGTGCCGTGTTGATCGATGGTGTCGTACACAAGCGGGCGTCGCGGTGGACGACCACCGTGCACGCGGTGCTGCGGCATCTGGAGGATGCCGGGTTCGACGCCGCCCCCCGCGTCCTCGGCTTCGACGACCGGGGCCGCGAGATGCTCAGCTATCTGCCGGGGGAGACGATCGGCGGCCGGGATCCCTGGCCCGACTGGGCGAGGGCCGACGCGATGCTGGTGCAGGTCGGCCGGTGGCTGCGCCGGGTCCACGACCTGACCGCCGACTTCACCCCGCCGCCGGACGAGTGCTGGTTCGTCGGCCGCACGATGGGCCCCGGGCTGGTCGTCGGGCACCAGGACGCCTCCCCCTACAACGCGGTGGTGGACGGTGACCGGCTGGTCGGGTTCTGCGACTGGGACACCGCCGGCCCGTCGTCGCGGGAGTGGGACCTGGCGTTCTCCGCGTTGACCTGGGTGCCGCTGGCCTCACCGCGCGACGGCAGCCCGTTGACCGACGACGACCTGCGCGAGCGGGCCCGCCGGCTGCGCCTGCGGCTCGACGCGTACGGCTACGAGGGTGACCGGGGTGGGTTCGCCGCCGCCGTGCCGCAGCGGGCCCGGCGGCAGGCGGGCGTGATCCGTCACCTGGCCGACGCCGGGGATACTGCGGCGACCG
>NZ_JBMDWU010000595.1:0-5307 GCF_048594385.1 Micromonospora sp.
GATGCGGACGTCGGTGCGCTCGGCGACGTCGCGGGCGGTGTCGTAGCCGGCGTCGACGTGCCTGATGACACCCATCGCCGGGTCGTTGGTGAGCACCCGTTCGATCTTCTGCCCGGCCAGCGCGGTGCCGTCGGCGACGCAGACCTGGCCGGCGTGGATGGACCGGCCGATGCCCACCCCGCCGCCGTGGTGGATGGACACCCAGGACGCCCCGCTGGCGGTGTTGACGAGCGCGTTGAGCAGCGGCCAGTCGGCGATCGCGTCGGAGCCGTCGGCCATCGCCTCGGTCTCCCGGTACGGGCTGGCGACGCTGCCGCAGTCCAGGTGGTCCCGGCCGATCACCACCGGCGCGGACAGCTCCCCTGCGGCGACCATGTCGTTGAACCGCACCCCGGCGACGTCCCGCTCGCCGTAGCCCAGCCAGCAGATCCGGGCCGGCAGCCCCTGGAAGGCGACCCGTTCGCCGGCCAGCCGCATCCACCGGGCCAGCGACTCGTTCTCGGGGAACAGGTCGAGGATGGCCCGGTCGGTGGCGGCGATGTCGGCCGGGTCGCCGGAGAGCGCCGCCCAGCGGAACGGCCCCCTACCCTCGCAGAACAGTGGCCTGATGTACGCCGGCACGAAACCGGGGAAGTCGAACGCCCGCGCGTAGCCGCCCAACTGCGCCTCGCCCCGGATCGAGTTGCCGTAGTCGAACACCTCCGCGCCCGCGTCGAGGAAACCGACCATCGCCTCGACGTGTTTCGCCATCGACGCCCGCGCCCGGTCGGTGAACTCGGCCGGCTTGGCCGCCGCGTAGTCCCGGGCGTCGGCCAGCTCCACCCCCTCCGGCAGGTACGACAGCGGGTCGTGCGCGCTGGTCTGGTCGGTGACCACGTCGACGGCCACCCCCCGGCGCAGCAACTCGGGGAAGACGGTGGCGGCGTTGCCGACCACACCGACGCTCAACGCCCGCCGGTCCCGTTTGGCGGCCAGCACCCGGGCGACGGCGTCGTCGAGCGAGTCGGCCACCTCGTCGAGGTAGCGGTCGTGCACCCGCCGGTCGAGCCGGCTCCGGTCGACGTCCACGATCAGGCAGACGCCGTCGTTCATGGTGACCGCGAGGGGTTGCGCCCCGCCCATCCCGCCGCAGCCGGCGGTGAGGGTCAGCGTCCCGGCGAGGCTGCCGCCGAAACACTTCGCGGCGACGGCGGCGAACGTCTCGTAGGTGCCCTGGAGGATGCCCTGGGTGCCGATGTAGATCCACGAGCCGGCGGTCATCTGCCCGTACATGGTCAGGCCGAGGGATTCCAGGCGGCGGAACTCGGGCCAGGTGGCCCAGTCGCCGACCAGGTTGGAGTTGGCCAGCAGCACCCGGGGGGCCCACTCGTGGGTGCGCATGACCCCGACCGGGCGACCCGACTGCACCAGCATCGTCTCGTCGTCGCGCAGCCCGGTGAGGGTACGCACCAGCGCGTGGTACGACGGCCAGTCCCGGGCCGCCTTCCCGGTGCCGCCGTAGACCACCAGGTCGTCGGGGCGTTCGGCCACCTCCGGGTCGAGATTGTTCATCAGCATCCGCAGGGCGGCCTCCTGCGGCCACCCCTGCGCGGTACGGGTGGTGCCACGGGCGGCACGGACGGGCTGGTGCATGGCGTACTCCTCTCAGCCGAGGAACAACTGACGACGGGCGGCGGACGACTCGAACGCCTCCAGGCGACGCTGGGTCTGGATCGGGGCGGCGTCACAGATCGCCTGGAGCACCACCATGGCCAGGGTCATCGGGGCGGTGTGCAGGTCGAAGACGAGGTCGGTGCCGACGGCGGCGGGGAGCACCAACTCGGCGTACTCGGTGGCGGGGCTGACCGGGGAGTCGGTGATCGCGACGACGGTGAGGCCGGCGTCGCGGGCCGCGCGCAGCGCGTCGAGGGTCTCCCGGGGGTAGCGGGGGAGCACGAAGGCGAGCAGCGCGTCCGCCCCGGCCGAGGCGGCCTGTTCGAGCCGGTCGGTGAGCAGGCTGCCACCGTCGTCGAGGACCCGGACGTCGGGCAGGACCTTGGCGGCGAAGTAGGCGAAGTAGGCGGCCAGTGGCGCGGCGGCCCGCAGGCCGAGCACCGGCAGCGGGCGGCTCGCCGCGAGCAGCCGACCGGCGGTGGCGATCCTGGTGCGGTCGGCCAGTTCGCCGGCCAGCCGGTCCAGGTTCGCCATCTCGGCGCGTACCGCGAGTTGCAGTTCGTTGCCGTCGTCGGCGCGGCCGTCGGGGCCGGTGGTCAGCTCGCGAAGGCGGCGACGCAGCGCCGGGTAGCCGTCGTGACCGAGCGCCACGGCGAACCGGGTCACCGACGGCTGGCTGACCCCGGCAAGCTCCGCCACCTCGGCCGCCGACAGGTAGGCCACGGTGGCCGCGTGCTGCACCAGGCAGTGTGCGATGCGCCGCTGGGTGGGGGTGAGCCGGACACCGTGGAACAGGTCGAGCAGCCGGTCCGGCGGCGCGGCGACGGCTCCGTCATTCATGCCGCGACTCTATGCATGAAAAATTTCAGAGGCAAGCACGGCTTCCCGCCCGGGGGCAAGCACGGCTTCCCGCCCGGCGACGACGCCGGGCTCAGCGGGCGGCGCGGACGATCTCGGCGGTGGCGTCCCGGCGGACCGCGTCGTAGAACGCCTCGGACTTCTGCTCGTCGGCGAAGACCACGCTCTCGGTGCCCACCCGGCCGGTGCCCCGCGACGGGCTGGTGACGAAGGTGAGGTTGCCGCCCCGCAGGCCGCGCAGCTCGGTCGCCAGATCCAGCAGCGACATCTCCCGGTCGACGGAGACCGACGACGAGGCGGCCCGGACGAAGTCGTTGAGCTTGCCCGGGCTGGTGAGGATGCCGCCGGTGGCGGCCTTGTCGAGGATCGCCCGGATCACCTGCTGCTGGTGCCGGATGCGGGCGAAGTCGCCGTCCGGGAACTGCTTGCGCTGGCGGGAGTAGTCCAGTGCCGTCGCCCCGTCCATCGTCTGCCGGCCGGCGGGGAAGGTGCGCAGCGGCGGGTGGATCGAGGTGAACCGGTGGTCGACGGTGATGTCCACCCCGCCCAGGGCATCGATGATCTCCTGGAAGCCGGCGAAGTCGACCACCGCCACGTGGTCGACGTGGACCCGGGTGAACTGCTCGACGGTCTGCACCATCACCGGAATCCCACCCCAGGCGTACGCCGCGTTGATCTTCGCGGTCCGGCCGCCGTGCCGGCCGTCCGCCGACCGGGGTACGCGGACCCAGGTGTCCCGGGGGATCGAGACGAGCTGGGCGCTCTTCCGGTCCTTCGGCAGGTGGGCCAGGATGATCGTGTCGGTGCGGGACCCCTCGGTCCGCTCCGGGTCCCGGGAGTCGCTGCCCAGGATCATGATGTTCATGGCGTCCCGGGCCACCACCGGCGGCCGGTCCTGCGTCGGCACGCCGGTGAAGGCGTCCACCCGCTCGACGTCCTTCTCGACCGAGCGCAGATAGAGCACGCCCGCGCCGACGCCACCGGCCCCCAGCAGGGCCAGCGCCAGCAGCGCCACCAGCGCGATCCGCCAGCCCCGCCGACGCTTCGGTGCCGGCCCCGGGGTGTCGACCGACGGGGTGGGAGCGGGCTCCGAAACGTTCTCAGCTGCTGGCACGGCCGCATGTTACTGATCCGTCACCCAGTACGGCAGCCCGCGTTCGCCCGACGGCCCGAGGCCCGAAAAGCCGCCGTACGCTGGACGTTCAGCCGCCCGTCACCTGCGGCTGGTAGAAACCGCGCCGTGGATGCGACGAGACTGCGCCGGGCCATCGCCCGTACCCCGCTGGCACCGGTGGCCGCCTTCCCCGGGCGGCTCGCCCGGGTCGCCCGGTACGACGCGAAGGTGCTGCGCACCTCGGCCCGCTGGCTGGCCACCTCCCGGGAGCACCACAACTACACCTACGAACTGACCCGGCTCAGCCGGGAGCACCTGACCTGGTTCGTCAGCGTGGTCTGCGACGTCCCGGTGGCCCGGGTCCGGGGCCACCTCGCCGAGATCACCGGCGACGCGGCGCTGCGCCGGCACATCGAACAGGCCACCGCCCGGTCCGCCCGACGCGGCCTGGCCGACCGACGGGTCCGCTACGCGCGCCGGGTCGGCTGGTATGCGATCGTCCGGGCCACCCGACCCACCCACGTCGTCGAGACCGGCACCGACAAGGGGCTGGGTAGCTGCGTCCTCGCTGCCGCCCTGCTGCGCAACGCCGCCGAGGGCCACCCCGGCCGGCTCACCTCGCTGGACGTCAACCCGGAGGCCGGCTACCTGGCCCGCAGCGCCCCCTGGGCCGACGTGACCGACCTGGTGGTCGGCGACTCGGTCACCGCGATCGCCGCCCTGGACCGGCCGGTCGACCTGTTCCTGCACGACAGCGACCACAGCCACGACCACGAACGCCGCGAGTTCGACGCCGTCGAGCCGAAGCTGGCCCCCGGCGCGATCCTGCTCACCGACAACGTCACCACCACCGGGGTGCTCGCCGAACACGCCGAACGCACCGGCCGCCGGTTCCTCGCCTACCGCGAGACCCCGCTCGACCACTGGTACCCCGGCGACGGCATCGGTGTCGCCTGGTGAGCTGCCCGCCTCGCGGAGCCGGGGCGACCGGAGGGGGCGCGGGGCGGACCGCCGTGCCCGACCGGTGCCGGACGGCCGAGCCGTAGTCCGCCGCCCGGGTGTTGCCCCCGGGACGGTGCCGGATCGATGATGGCCGAATCGCCACCATCGACGGAGGAGTCGGCATGCAGGTTCTCCACCACCCCCGCGTGGCCTGGGACATGGCCCGCCTGATCGTCGCGAGCGTCCCCGACGACGAACTGTTCGACTGGCTGGGCACCGAGCTCGGTGCGCTGCTCGGCCCCGACCACGCCGGCTCCCTCCAGGACACCCGGCAGCGGCTCCAGCCCTGGGCCCGGACCACACCCGACGCCGCCGCCGTCGAAGCCGGCCGCTGGCGGGTCCGCCTGGAGGACCTGCTGCGTGCCCGACCGGAGATCGCCGAGCCGCTACGGTCGCTCTCCGTGATCGCGTCGGGGCTCCACCGCAACCGGATCGGCTGACCGGCTTAGCTTTCGCTTAGCCCGCTTGTCCCCGGGTCGTCGGCTGCGGCAGCATCGGTCGGCGTGACCGACGGCAGCCTGTCCCAGGAACCCGACCATGGGCCGGACGGCCGCGCCCCCGCCGGGCGTCCCGGGCCGGGGCGTCGCCGCGCCCGGGGTGGCGGACGTCGCCGCTGGCTGGCCGCCGGTGGCGTCGCCGCGCTCGCCACCGTGCTCGGGCTGAGCCTCGCGCTGCGCTCC
>NZ_JBMDWU010000596.1:0-14987 GCF_048594385.1 Micromonospora sp.
CGGAGCGCGGCGTACGCAACCGGCTGAGCGTGGAGGCCCGGGCCCGGCGTGGCGTGGGCGGCCCCCAACGCGGTGAGGAGAAGGGCCGGTGCCGGACGCAACGGGCCCTTCTCGTTGCGTGACCGCGGATCAGGAGGCGAAGAACGCCCGCGGGTCGGCGACCAGCACACCGTGCTCGGTGAGCCGTTCGATCAGACCGGACGGCGAGGCGTCGTAGACGATCGCCAGGGCGCGCAGGTCGTCGGCGCGGATGGAGAGCACCCGGCCGTTGTAGTCGCCACGCTGCTGCTGGATGGCGCGGGCGTAGCGGGCGACGTAGGCGAGGTCCTCGGAGGCCTCGTCGTACAGCCGCTCCAGGTCGAGGACGATCTTGCTGGTGGGCTCGTGCCGTACCCCGCTGCCGTCGGGCAACAGCTCCGAGACGGGAACGCGGTAGAAGTCGGCCAGCTCCGCCAGTCGGGACACGGTGACGGCCCGGTCGCCGCGCTCGTACGAGCCGACCACCACCGCCTTCCAGCGTCCGTTCGACTTCTCCTCCACCCCCTGCAGGGACAGGCCCTGCTGCTGGCGGATGGAGCGCAGGCGGGCGCCCAGCGACTTGGCGTATTCAGAGGGCATTCGGACACTCCCAGTGCTGTGCTTGGGGTTCTCCCCGCGATCGCTACGGAGCGTGACGGTACGGGGATTGCGACACGTGGTCAAGTGCTCGTGACATTCCCATCGGAGATAGCGGGTGAGTTGTCCGCATTTCACCGTCCTGATCCGGGGATCAGTGGGTCGCGGCGAACGGCCAGGTGACCGCTGGTAACGTGGCCGCCAGCCCCGGTCGGGCCCCCACGACCCGACCGGACACCCCCGACATCCTTTAACGACCCGTCCCGTGAGGCGGGGAAGGAGGTCCGCCGTGGCCTGCCCACCGGCTGCCGACCCGTCGCCCGAGCGGCAACCCTCGGTGAAGGTGATCCTCGCCAGCGCCGACGTCCAGCGCGTCGTCGACCGGATCGCCCACCAGATCCTGGAGAAGACCCAGGGCGCCGCCGACACCGTCCTGCTGGGCATCCCCACCCGGGGCGCCCCGCTGGCCCGGCGGCTCGCCGCCCGGATCAGCACCTTCGAGGACGTCGACGTCCCGGTCGGGGTGCTCGACATCACCCTCTACCGCGACGACCTGCGTCGGCACGCCACCCGCGCGGTCGGCCCGACCCAGCTTCCCCCCGGCGGCATCGACGGCAAGCGGGTCGTCCTCGTCGACGACGTGCTCTTCTCCGGCCGTACCGTCCGGGCCGCCCTCGACGCCCTCAACGACGTCGGCCGGCCCGCCTCGGTGCAGCTCGCCGTGCTGGTCGACCGGGGCCACCGGGAGCTGCCGATCCGCGCCGACTACGTCGGCAAGAACATCCCGACCGCGCTCGCCGAGAGCGTCAAGGTCACCCTCGTCGAGACCGACGGCGCCGACGAGGTCCGGCTCTGCGGGGGGACCCGGTGACCGCGACCCGACGCCACCCGGCAGGCCCGAACGAGAGGCGGCCCCGCTCATGATCAGACACCTGCTCTCCGGGGGCGACCTGGACGCCGGCACCGCCACCGAGATCCTCGACACCGCCGCCGAGATGGCCACGGTCGCCGGCCGGGAGGTCAAGAAGCTGCCGGCGCTGCGCGGCCGGACGGTGGTGAACCTCTTCTACGAGGACTCCACCCGGACCCGGATCTCGTTCGAGGCCGCCGCCAAGCGGCTCAGCGCCGACGTGATCAACTTTTCCGCCAAGGGTTCCAGCGTCACCAAGGGCGAGAGCCTGAAGGACACCGCGCTGACCCTCCAGGCGATGGGGGCCGACGCGGTGGTCGTCCGGCACCCCGCCTCCGGGGCCCCGCACCGGCTGGCCAACTGGGTGGACGGCTCGGTGGTCAACGCCGGTGACGGCACGCACGAGCACCCGACCCAGGCACTGCTCGACGCGTACACCATGCGGGCCCGGCTGGGCCGGCTCGCCGGCCTGCACGTGGCGATCGTCGGCGACGTGCTGCACTCCCGGGTGGCCCGCTCCAACGTCCTGCTGCTGAGCACCCTCGGCGCCAAGGTCACCCTGGTCGGCCCCCCGACGCTGATCCCGGTCGACTGGGCCGCCCGCGCCGGCGTCGGGTCCGTGGCGACCGACGCCGACCCCGGCACCGACGTCTGCTACGACCTCGACGCGGTGCTGCCCGGGGTGGACGTGGTGATGATGCTGCGGGTGCAGCGGGAACGGATGAACGACTCCTACTTCCCCTCGGCCCGCGAGTACGCCCGCCGCTACGGGCTGGACGGCCCGCGCCTGCGCCGGCTGCCCGAGCACGCGATCGTCATGCACCCCGGGCCGATGAACCGGGGGATGGAGATCACCCCCGAGGTCGCCGACTCGCCCCGCTCCACCATCGTCGAACAGGTCGCCAACGGGGTCTCCGTGCGGATGGCCGTGCTCTACCTGCTGCTCGGAGGGAACAACCGGTGACCGCGTACCTGATCAAGAACGTGAGCGTCGTCGGCGGCGCGCCGACCGACCTGCTGATCCGCGACGGCGTCGTGGCCGAGACCGGCACCGGGCTGGACGCGCCGGACGCCGCCGTCGTCGACGGCACCGGGCTGGTCGCCCTGCCCGGCCTTGTCGACCTGCACACCCACCTGCGCGAACCCGGCCGGGAGGACGCCGAGACCGTGGAGTCCGGCTCCCGGGCGGCGGCGCTCGGCGGCTACACCGCGGTCTGCGCGATGGCGAACACCTCGCCGGTCGCCGACACCGCCGGCGTCGTCGAGCAGGTGTGGCGGCTCGGCCGGCAGGCCGGGCTGGTCGACGTGCAGCCGATCGGCGCGGTCACCGTCGGCCTGGCCGGCGAGCGGCTGGCCGAGCTGGGTGCGATGGCCGACTCGCCGGCCCGGGTACGGATCTTCTCCGACGACGGGCACTGCGTCGCCGACCCGAAGCTGATGCGCCGGGCCCTGGAGTACGTCAAGGCGTTCGACGGGATCATCGCCCAGCACGCCGAGGAGCCCCGGCTCACCGAGGGCGCGCAGATGCACGAGGGTGAGGTCTCCACCCGGCTCGGGCTGACCGGCTGGCCGGCGGTCGCCGAGGAGGCGATCATCGCCCGGGACGTGCTGCTCGCCGAGCACGTCGGCAGCCGGCTGCACGTCTGCCACGTCTCGACCGCCGGCAGCGTCGAGGTGCTGCGCCAGGCCAAGGCGCGCGGGGTACGGGTCACCGCCGAGGTCACCCCGCACCACCTGCTGCTCACCGACGAGGTGGTGGCCGGGCGCGGCACCCTGGCCAGCCCCGCGCTCGGGGCCGACTGGAGCCCGACGGCCAGCTACGACCCGGTGTTCAAGGTCAACCCGCCGCTGCGCACCGGCACCGACGTCGCCGCGCTGCGCGCCGCGCTCGCCGAGGGCGTCATCGACGTCGTCGCCACCGACCACGCCCCGCACGCCGTGGAGGACAAGGAGTGCGAGTGGGCGTACGCCAGGCCGGGCATGCTCGGCCTGGAGACGGCGCTGTCCATCGCCCTCGACGTGCTCGGCCCCCGGTGGGACCTGATCGCCGACCGGATGTCCCGGACCCCGGCCCGGATCGCCGGCCTCGACGACCACGGCCTCGACCCGGCGCCCGGGGTACCGGCGAACCTGACCCTGGTCGACCCGGCCGCCCGCCGGGTGGTCGAGCCCGCGGAGCTGGCCAGCCGCAGTCGCAACACCCCGTACGCCCGCATGACGCTGCCGGGTCGCATCGTGGCGACCTTCCTGCGCGGCGAGCCGACGGTCCTGGACGGAAAGGCTGTCAAGTGATCCGAGCGAGGAACGTAGCGAAGCGGAGTCCCGCAGTCCGGATCGGAGGGGACGCATGATCCGAGCGAGGAACGTAGCGGAGCGGAGTCCCGCAGTCCGGATCGGAGGGGACGCATGATCCGAGCGAGGAACGTAGCGAAGCGGAGTCCCGCAGTCCGGATCGGAGGAGACGCAGCATGGTGAAACGTAGGTCCGCGATCCTCGTGCTGGAGGACGGGCGCACCTTCCACGGTGAGTCGTACGGCAGTGTCGGGGAGACCTTCGGCGAGGCGGTCTTCAACACCGGGATGACCGGCTACCAGGAGACCCTGACCGACCCGTCCTACCACCGGCAGGTGGTGGTGCAGACCGCCCCGCACATCGGCAACACCGGGGTCAACGGCGAGGACGACGAGTCCGACCGGATCTGGGTCGCCGGGTACGTGGTCCGTGACCCGGCCCGGATCGGCTCCAACTGGCGGGCCACCGGCGGGCTGGAGGACCGGCTCGGTGTGGAGGGCGTGGTGGGCATCGCCGGGGTGGACACCCGGGCGCTCACCCGGCACCTGCGGGAACGGGGCGCGATGCGGGTCGGCATCTCCAGCGTCGAGGACGACCCGCGTACCCTGCTGGAGCGGGTCCGGCAGTCCCCGCAGATGGTCGGCGCGGACCTGTCCGCCGAGGTGAGCACCGCCGCGCCGTACGTGGTCGAGGCGGAGGGTGAGCACCGGTACACCGTCGCCGCGCTGGACCTGGGCATCAAGCGCAACGTGCCGCGGCGGCTGGCCGCCCGGGGGGTCACCACCCACGTGCTGCCCGCCGGCTCCACCATCGACGACCTGCTGGCCACCGGCGCGGACGCGGTCTTCTTCTCGCCCGGCCCGGGTGACCCGGCCACCGCCGACGGGCCGGTGGCGCTGGCCCGGGAGGTGCTGAGCCGGCGGATTCCGCTGTTCGGCATCTGCTTCGGCAGTCAGATCCTCGGCCGGGCGCTCGGCTTCGGCACCTACAAGCTCGGCTACGGCCACCGGGGCATCAACCAGCCGGTGCTCGACCGGGCCACCGGCAAGGTCGAGGTGACCAGCCACACCCACGGCTTCGCGGGGGCCTGGCCGGGCCGCGGCGACGGGCCGGCCGGTGCGGTCGTCCCCGACCAGGTCATCGAGACCGAGTTCGGTGGCGTGCAGGTGTCGCACGTCTGCCTCAACGACAACGTCGTCGAGGGGCTGCGGGCCGTGGACGTGCCCGCCTTCACCGTCCAGTACCACCCGGAGGCGGCAGCCGGCCCGCACGACGCCGACTACCTCTTCGACCGTTTCGCCGAGCTGATCGAGGGCCGTGGCCCCGACGGGCAGCCCGGCGCGGGCCGGAACCACAGCGAGGGGCGCACGAATGCCTAAGCGCGACGATCTCAAGCACATCCTGGTGATCGGCTCCGGGCCGATCGTGATCGGACAGGCCTGCGAGTTCGACTACTCCGGCACCCAGGCCTGCCGGGTGCTGCGCAGCGAGGGGATCCGGGTCAGCCTGGTCAACTCCAATCCGGCGACCATCATGACCGACCCGGAGTTCGCCGACGCCACCTACGTCGAGCCGATCACCCCGGAGTTCGTCGAGCTGGTCATCGCCAAGGAGCGGCCCGACGCCCTGCTGCCCACCCTGGGCGGGCAGACCGCGTTGAACACGGCGGTTGCCCTGCACGCGGCCGGGGTGCTCGACAAGTACGGCGTCGAGCTGATCGGCGCGAACATCGAGGCGATCAACCGGGGTGAGGACCGCCAGCTGTTCAAGGAGATCGTCGCCAAGGCCGGCGTCCGGCTGGGGCTGCCCGACCCGGACGCGCTGGTGCCCCGCTCGCGGGTCTGCCACTCGATGGACGAGGTCCGCGAGACGGTCGCCGAGCTGGGCCTGCCGGTGGTGATCCGGCCGTCGTTCACCATGGGTGGCCTGGGTTCGGGCATGGCGCACACCGACGAGGACCTGGACCGCATCGCCGGGGCCGGCCTGGCCGCCAGCCCGGTGCACGAGGTGCTCATCGAGGAGAGCGTGCTCGGTTGGAAGGAGTACGAGCTCGAACTGATGCGCGACCGGCACGACAACGTGGTGGTGGTCTGCTCGATCGAGAACGTCGACCCGATGGGCGTGCACACCGGCGACAGCGTCACGGTCGCCCCGGCGATGACGCTCACCGACCGGGAGTACCAGAACCTGCGTGACCTGGGCATCGCGGTGCTGCGCGAGGTCGGGGTGGACACCGGCGGCTGCAACATCCAGTTCGCGGTGAACCCGGCCGACGGCCGGATCGTGGTGATCGAGATGAACCCCCGGGTGTCCCGGTCGTCGGCGCTGGCGTCGAAGGCCACCGGCTTCCCGATCGCCAAGATCGCCGCGAAGTTGGCCATCGGCTACACCCTCGACGAGATCCCCAACGACATCACGTTGAAGACGCCCGCCGCGTTCGAGCCGACGCTGGACTACGTGGTGGTGAAGATCCCCCGGTTCGCGTTCGAGAAGTTCCCGGGCGCGGACCCGGAGCTGACCACCACGATGAAGTCGGTAGGCGAGGCGATGAGCCTGGGCCGGAACTTCACCGAGGCGCTCAACAAGGCGATGCGGTCGATGGAAACCAAGTCGTCGGGTTTCTGGACCACCCCGGACCCGCAGGGGGCGACGCGGGAGAACACCCTCGCCGCGCTGGGGATGCCGCACGACGGCCGGCTCTACACCGTCGAGCGGGCGCTGCGGCTGGGCGCGTCGGTCGCCGAGGTCTCGGCGGCCTCCGGCGGGATCGACCCGTGGTTCCTGGACCAGATCGCCGGTCTGGTCGAGCTGCGGGCCGAGATCGTGGCCGCCCCGGTGCTCGACGCCGGGCTGTTGCGCCGGGCCAAGCGGGCCGGGCTGTCCGACCGGCAGCTCGCCGCGCTGCGCCCGGAGCTGGCCGCCGAGGACGGGGTACGCACCCTGCGGCACCGGCTCGACGTGCGGCCGGTCTACAAGACGGTGGACACCTGCGCCGCCGAGTTCGAGGCGACCACCCCGTACCACTACTCCACGTACGACGAGGAGACCGAGGTCGCCGCGTCGGACCGGCCCAAGGTGCTGATCCTGGGGTCCGGGCCGAACCGGATCGGCCAGGGCATCGAGTTCGACTACTCCTGCGTGCACGCCGTCCAGGCGCTGCGGGCCGCCCCGCGCGGTACGGCGGGCGCCGTCGCGGCGGACGCGGCCGGTTCCGTCGGCTACGAGACCGTGATGGTCAACTGCAACCCGGAGACGGTCTCCACCGACTACGACACCGCCGACCGGCTCTACTTCGAGCCGTTGACCTTCGAGGACGTGCTGGAGGTCTGGCACGCCGAGGACTCGTCCGGCCGGGCGGCCGGCGGCCCCGGCGTGGTCGGGGTGATCGTTCAGCTCGGCGGGCAGACCCCGCTGGGGCTGGCGCAGCGGCTCAAGGACGCCGGGGTGCCGGTGGTGGGCACCTCCCCGGAGTCGATCCACCTGGCCGAGGAGCGCGGCGCGTTCGGCCTGGTGCTGGCCCGGGCCGGCCTGCGCGCCCCGGCACACGGCATGGCCACCTCGTACGACGAGGCGAAGGCGATCGCCGACGAGATCGGCTACCCGGTGCTGGTGCGCCCGTCGTACGTTCTCGGCGGGCGGGGCATGGAGATCGTCTACGACGACGCCACGCTGCGCGACTACATCGGCCGGGCCACCGACATCTCCCCGGACCACCCGGTGCTGGTCGACCGGTTCCTCGACGACGCCATCGAGATCGACGTCGACGCGCTCTGCGACGCCGACGGCGAGGTCTACCTCGGTGGGGTGATGGAGCACATCGAGGAGGCGGGCATCCACTCCGGCGACTCGTCGTGCGCGCTGCCGCCGATCACGCTGGCCGGCTCGCACCTGAGCGAGGTGCGCCGCTACACCGAGGCGATCGCCCGGGGCGTGGGGGTGCGTGGGCTGCTCAACGTCCAGTACGCCCTCAAGGACGACATGCTCTACGTGCTGGAGGCGAACCCGCGGGCGTCCCGGACGGTCCCGTTCGTGTCAAAGGCCACCGCCGTGCCGCTGGCCAAGGCGGCGGCCCGGATCGCGCTCGGCGCGACCATCGCCGAGCTGCGCGCCGAGGGGCTGCTTCCGGCGACCGGTGACGGCGGCGAGCTGCCGCCGGACGCCCCGATCGCGGTGAAGGAGGCGGTGCTGCCGTTCAAGCGGTTCCGCACCCCGACCGGCAAGGGCGTCGACTCGCTGCTCGGCCCGGAGATGAAGTCCACCGGCGAGGTGATGGGCATCGACACCAGCTTCGGGCACGCGTTCGCCAAGAGCCAGTCCGCCGCGTACGGCTCGCTGCCGACCACCGGGCGGATCTTCGTCTCGGTGGCCAACCGGGACAAGCGGGCCATGATCTTCCCGATCAAGCGGCTGGCCGACCTGGGCTTCGAGATCGTCGCCACCACGGGTACCGCCGAGCTGCTGCGCCGGCACGGCATCGCCTGTGAGCAGATCCGCAAGCACTACCAGAGCGGTGAGGGTGCGGACGCGGTGTCGATGATCCTCGCCGGTGACGTGGCCCTGGTGGTGAACACCCCGCAGGGTTCGGGCGCGAGCGCCCGCTCGGACGGCTACGAGATCCGCAGCGCCGCCGTCACGGCCGACATCCCGTGCATCACCACCGTGCCGGGGGTGGCGGCGGCGGTGATGGGCATCGAGGCCCGCATCCGGGGCGACATGCGGGTGCGCCCCCTGCAGGAGCTCCACGCCGCCCTCCGGGCCGCCCAGTGACCCCCGACCCCCACCCCCCGCTCACCCCGCACCCCCCGCTCGAGGGCGTCGGCCGGGAGGGAACATGATGTTCGAGCGGGGGGTACGGCGGGCGCTGTTCCGGATCGGCGGCGGCGACGCGGAGGCGGCGCACGACTGGACGCTGCGCCGGTTGGCGACCCTGTCCCGGCGGCCGGCGGCGCTGGCGCTGCTGCGGGCCCGCAACCTGCACCGGGCGCCCCGGACGGTGTTCGGGGTGGAGTTCCCCAACCCGGTGGGCCTGGCGGCGGGGATGGACAAGAACGGGGTGGCCCTGCCGGCCTGGCCGGCGCTCGGGTTCGGCTTCGTCGAGGTGGGCACGGTCACCGCGCACGCCCAGCCGGGCAACCCCCGCCCCCGGCTGTTCCGGCTGCCCGACAGCGCGGCCGTGATCAACCGGATGGGCTTCAACAACGCCGGGGCGCAGGCCCTGGCCGACCGGCTGGCCGCCGCGCCCCGCCCGCTGGGGGTGCCGCTGGGCATCTCGCTGGGCAAGTCCAAGGTGACCCCGCTGGAGGACGCGGTCGAGGACTACCTCACCTCGTACCGGGCGTTGCGCGGGTACGGCGACTACTTCGCGGTCAACGTCTCCTCACCGAACACCCCGGGGCTGCGCTCGTTGCAGGACAAGGCGCACCTGGACGCCCTGCTGGCCGCCCTGGTGGGGGAGAAGCCGGTGCTGGTGAAGATCGCCCCGGATCTCACCGAGCCGGCCGTGGCGGAGCTGCTGGAGGTGTGCCTGGCCCGGGGTGCGGCCGGCGTGATCGCCACCAACACCACGCTGGCCCGCGACGGGCTCGCCCCCGCCGACCGGGAGCGTGGCGCGCAGGCCGGCGGCCTGTCCGGCCGTCAGCTGACCGGGCGGGCCCGGGAGATGGTCGCGTTCGTGCACCGGGAGACCGGGGGGCGGCTCCCGGTGATCGGGGTCGGCGGGATCCTCGACCCGGACGACGCGGCCCGGATGTTCGACGCGGGGGCCAGCCTGGTCCAGCTCTACACCGGGTTCATCTACCGGGGGCCGGCCCTGGTGCGGGCCGCCGCCCGGGTTCCGGTCGGGGTCCCGGCGGGTGACCGGGCGGTGAGCGGCCGGTGAGCCGGCGGGCGCGTCCGGGGTTCCGGTCGTGCCCGCCCGGAGCGCCCGTCCGCCCCGGCGCCGCCACCGACGAGGGTACGGAGGAGCACGCGTGACGCCCGAGGAGATCCTGACCGTCGACCGGGCCCGCGTCTGGCACCCGTACGCGGCGCTGCCGCCGGCCCACCCGCCGTACGTGGTGGACAGCGCGCAGGGTGTCCGGCTGCGGTTGGCCGACGGCCGGGAACTGGTCGACGGGATGTCGTCGTGGTGGGCGGCGATCCACGGGTACCGGCATCCGGTGCTGGACGCGGCCGTCACCGACCAGCTCGGCCGGATGAGTCACGTGATGTTCGGCGGGCTCACCCACGAGCCGGCGGTCCGGTTGGCCGAGACGCTCGTCGAGTTGGCCCCGGACGGCCTGGAACACGTCTTCCTGGCCGACTCGGGTTCGGTGTCGGTCGAGGTGGCGATCAAGATGTGCCTGCAGTACCAGCGGGCCACCGGCCGGCCGCGGCGTCGTCGGCTGGGCACCTGGCGGGGCGGGTACCACGGCGACACGTTCCACCCGATGAGCGTCTGCGACCCGGAGGGCGGCATGCACCACCTCTGGGGTGACGTGCTGCCCCGGCAGGTCTTCGCGCCGGTGCCGCCCGGTGGCTTCGCCGACCCGCCCGACCCGGCGTACGTGACGGCGTTGACCGACGCGGTCGCCCGGCACGCCGACGAGTTGGCGGCGGTGATCGTCGAGCCGGTGGTGCAGGGGGCCGGTGGGATGCGGTTCCACCATCCCGGGTACCTGCGGGTGCTGCGCGAGGTGACCCGGGCGCACGGGGTGCTGCTGATCTTCGACGAGATCGCCACCGGATTCGGCCGGACCGGGTCGATGTTCGCCGCCGGGCACGCCGGGGTGACCCCGGACGTGCTCTGCGTGGGCAAGGCGCTCACCGGCGGCTACCTCACCCTGGCGGCGGCGTTGTGCACGCCGGAGGTGGCCCGGGGCATCTCCGCCGACGGGGTCCTGGCCCACGGGCCGACGTTCATGGGCAACCCGTTGGCCTGTGCCGTCGCCAACGCCTCCCTGGGGCTGCTGCGGGCCGGCGACTGGGCGGCCGGGGTGGCGCGGGTGGGTGCGGGGCTACGGGCCGGTCTGGAGCCGTTGCGGGGCGCGCCGGGGGTGGCGGACGTCCGGGTGCTGGGCGCGATCGGTGTGGTGCAGCTCGACCACGAGGTGGACCTGGCGGCGGCGACGGCCGCCGCGGTGGAGCGGGGCGTGTGGCTGCGCCCCTTCCGGGACCTGGTGTACACGATGCCGCCGTACGTGACCGGGGACGACGACGTGGCCCGGATCGCGGCCGGGATCGCCGCCGCCGTGGCGGCCGGCTGAGCACCGGGGGCGCAACCGGGGCGGCGAACGTCGCCCCGTGGCAGGGAGCACGAGACGAGAGGGAGTAACGGATGGAGACCTTCGGAACCCGTCTGCACCGGGCGGTGGCCGAACGCGGGCCGCTCTGTGTGGGCATCGATCCGCATCCGGGTCTGCTGGCCCGATGGGGCCTTGAGGACGACGTCGACGGTCTGGAACGGTTCGTCCGGACCGTCGCGGAAGCGCTCGGTGACCGGGTTGCGGTGTTCAAGCCTCAGTCGGCCTTCTTCGAGCGATTCGGGAGCCGCGGGGTGGCGATTCTTGAGTCAACTATCCGACAGTTACGTGATGTTGGCGCGCTCGTTCTTCTCGACGCCAAGCGTGGCGACATCGGTTCGACGGTCGCCGCGTACGCCTCCGCGTACCTTGATCCATCCAGCCCGATGTATGTCGACGCGCTCACGGCGAGCCCCTACCTGGGAGTAGGTTCGCTGGCCCCGATGTTCGAGACGGCCGCCGCGCACGGTGGCGGGGTCTTCGTGTTAGCGCTCACCTCGAACCCCGAGGGGGCGGAGGTGCAGCGTGCCGTCACCTCCGGTGGGCGTACCGTCGCACAGCTTGTTATCGATGAGATTTCCCAGCTCAACAGGGGTGCCGAGCCGCTGGGCAGCTTCGGATTGGTGGTCGGCGCGACCATCGGTGCCACCGGTCACGACCTGTCCCGGGTCAATGGCCCACTGCTCGCTCCGGGCCTCGGAGCGCAGGGTGCGACGGCCGCCGATCTACCCACCGTGTTCGGTCCGAACCTGTCCGCAGTGTTGCCGTCGTACTCCCGGGAGGTGCTCAACGCGGGTCCGGACGCCGACGCGTTGCGGGCCGCGGCGGCCCGGGTGGCGGGCGACTGCCGGCGCATTCTGGCTTCCGGACACTGACTGACGGCTCGGTCACTTTACGTTGATCATCGCGCGTCCACGTTGCCGAAAACTCCGTCGAACGCTAGTTTTCCCCGCGCTGGGAACCACGGACCCCTTTGGTTGCCAGCGACACCACGTTTCACAGAGCGGCGGTGCGTTCCGCCCGTCGCGATAGGGACCTGAGGAGAACTGGTGCCGCTCCCGTCACTGACCCCCGAGCAGCGCGCTGCCGCGCTGGAAAAGGCCGCGGAGATCCGCAAGGCCCGTGCTGAGCTGAAGGAGCAGCTCAAGCAGGGCAAGACCACCCTGGCCGCCGTCCTTGCGCGAGCCGAGTCCGACGACGTCGTCGGCAAGCTCAAGGTGTCGGCCGTGCTGCAGGCGATGCCGGGTATCGGCAAGATCCGGGCCACCCAGATCATGGAGAAGCTCAAGATCGCCGACAGCCGCCGCCTGCGTGGCCTGGGCGAGCAGCAGCGCAAGGCGCTGCTTGGAGAGTTCGCCGCCAACTGACCGCCGCAGCAGGTACAAACAAGCGGTGAGCACGGATGAGGAGGCGTGCCCGGCGGCACGGCTCACCGTCCTGACCGGACCTTCGGGTGCCGGCCGGGGCGGTGTGGTCGAGGCGGTCCGGGCGCGTTCTCCCGCCGTGTGGGTACCGGTCCCGGTGACCACCCGGGCACCTCGCACCGGCGAGTCCGACGGCGTCGACCGGCTCTTCCGGGAGCCGGCCGAGTTCGACCGGATGATCGCCGCGGGCGAGCTGCTGGAGTGGTCCCGGGCCGGGCCGTACCGCCGGGGCACGCCGCGCGCCCCGCTGACCGAGTGCCTGACGCGGGGCCGGCCGGTGCTGCTGCCGCTGGACCCGCCCGGGGCGCTGGTCGTCCGCGCGGCCCTGCCGCAGAGCAGGCTGGTGCTGCTGCTGCCGCCGGGACACCACCCGGACCCGGCCCTGGCGGCCCTCGCCGCGCGCGCCGTCCACCACGACCACACCGAGCGCGCCGCCGCTGAGCTGGTAGGCTTGCTCGGTTCGTCCTAATCTGGCTCCCGTCCGACCGCATAATCGTGGTCGGGCGACCGGCCGCCCAGCGCGGCCGAGCGACCAGCCACTTCAGAGGCAGAGGTATTTCGTGGGATCCATCGCCAACCCCGAGGGCATCACCAACCCGCCGATCGACGAGCTGCTCGAGAAGACCACCTCGAAGTACGCGCTGGTGATCTTCGCCGCCAAGCGGGCGCGTCAGGTCAACGCCTACTACAGCCAGCTCGGCGAGGGCCTGCTCGAGTACGTCGGCCCGCTCGTGGAGACCACCCCGCAGGAGAAGCCGCTCTCCATCGCGATGCGCGAGATCAACGCGGGCCTGCTCACCGCCGAGCCGACCGACCAGCCGTAACCCCCGTACCCCCGATGTCCGCCGAGATCGTGCTCGGAGTCGGCGGTGGCATCGCCGCCTACAAGGCGTGCGAGCTGCTGCGGCTGTTCACGGAGTCGGGCCACCGGGTCCGGGTCGTGCCGACCGCGTCGGCGCTCCGCTTCGTCGGGGCGCCGACCTGGGCGGCGCTGTCCGGCCAGCCGGTCGCCGACGACGTCTGGTCCGCGGTGCACGAGGTGCCCCACGTGCGGCTCGGCCAGCAGGCCGACCTGGTGGTCGTCGCGCCGGCCACGGCGGACCTGCTCGCCCGGGCCGCCCACGGCCTCGCCGACGACCTGCTCACCAACACCCTGCTCACCGCCCGCTGTCCGGTGGTGCTCGCCCCGGCGATGCACACCGAGATGTGGGAGCACCCCGCTACCGTCGCCAACGTGGCCACCCTGCGCTCCCGGGGGGTACGGGTGATCGAGCCCGCCGTCGGCCGGCTCACCGGGGCCGACAGCGGCAAGGGTCGGCTACCCGACCCGGCCGAGATCTTCGCCGTCGCCCGCCGGGCCCTCGCCCGGGGCATCGACGCCCCCGCCGATCTTGCCGGCCGGCACCTGGTGGTCACCGCCGGCGGCACCCGCGAACCCCTCGATCCGGTCCGTTTCCTCGGCAACCGGTCCTCCGGCAAGCAGGGCTACGCGTTCGCCCGGGCCGCCGTCGCCCGGGGCGCCCGGGTCACGCTGATCGCCGCCAACGTCTCGCTGCCCGACCCCGCCGGGGTCGACCTGGTCCGGGTGGGTACCACCGAGGAACTGCGCACCGCGACCCTGGCTGCCGCCGCCGACGCCGACGCGGTGGTGATGGCGGCGGCACCGTCGGACTTCCGGCCGGCGACCTACGCGACCGGAAAGATCAAGAAGTCGGACGACGGCAGCGCGCCGACCATCGCGCTGGTCACCAACCCGGACATCGCCGCCGAGCTGGGCCGTCGCCGTCGACCGGAGCAGGTGCTGGTGGTGTTCGCCGCCGAGACCGGCGACGCCGAGGCCAACGGCCGGGCCAAACTCGCCCGCAAACGCGCTGACCTCGTCGTCGTCAACGAGGTCGGCGTCGACAAGGTCTTCGGCGCCGAAACCAACGCGGCCACCGTCATCGGTGCCGACGGCAGCGTGCACCGCCTGCCCGAGCAGGCCAAGGAGGATCTGGCCGACCGGGTCTGGGACCTCGTACGCGATCGGTGGCCCGCCCGTTCCTGAACGGTGGATGCCGCCTCGCCCGGTCGTGAGCGGTACGCGAGGGTGACTAGACTGCTGCGGAACGATTATCTAAAGAGCTTAGGAGTGCCGTGACACGCCGCCTCTTCACGTCCGAATCGGTCACGGAAGGCCACCCGGACAAGATCGCCGACCAGATCAGTGACGGGATCCTCGATGCCCTGCTGACTCAGGATCCGCACAGTCGGGTGGCGGTCGAGACCCTGATCACCACCGGTCAGGTCCACGTCGCCGGCGAGGTGACCACCAAGGCGTACGCCGACATCCCGACGATCGTCCGGGAGACGATCCTGGGTATCGGTTACGACTCGTCGAAGAAGGGTTTCGACGGCGCTTCCTGTGGTGTGAGTGTTTCCATCGGTGCGCAGTCGCCGGACATCGCGCAGGGTGTCGACAATGCC
>NZ_JBMDWU010000597.1:0-30911 GCF_048594385.1 Micromonospora sp.
CGGCGCAGGTGGCTGGCGGGCGGTCGGCCGGACGGCTCCGGTCGGCACGTCGCCGCGCGGCCCGCCTGGCGGTGCCGGGCCTGTGCCGCCCCGTGGCCGTGCCAGCCGGCCAAGCTGAGCCTCCGGCGGGAGTACGCCCACGACCGGCCGGCGCTGTCCATCTACCTCTGCCTGCTGATGCACGACGCGATCACGGACGCGCTGCGGGTCGGCACCGGCACGGTCGACCCGGCCACCTACTTCACCCGGTTCATCGGGTGGACCCGCCACGGGTGGCCGTCGGGCGCTTGATCGACACAACGGGGCCGATGTGGGGGTGTCCACGCCGATCGGACACCCCAACATCGGCCCCACTGAGATGATCACCGCCCCGGGACCGGCCCGGGACGACGGTCAGGCGTAGGTCTCGAACTCGGCGACCTTCGGGGTGGCAGCAGAGCTGTTGATCCGGAAGGTGACCTTCTTCAGGGAGGTACGGGCGAAGGTGATCACGCCGGCCCGGCTGCCGGAGGCCAGCACCGCCCCGGTGTCACCGTTGAGCACCTGCCAGGAGGTGACGCTGCCGGCCGAGCCCGACGCCTCCCGGATGTTGATCGAGGAGATGCTGGTCGCGGAGCCCCACTTGATCGAGATGTCACCGGTCGACCCGGCGGGCGACCAGTAGGTGCTCAGGTTGCCGTCCCGGACGTCGCCGTAGCTCGTACCGCTGGCCTTGCTGGAGCCGTCGGAGCCGGCGCCGATGCTGAGGTTGGTCCCGCCGGGGACGCTGGTGGGCGGCGGGGTGGTCGGGGCCGGCGTGGTCGGCGCAGGCGTGGTCGGTCCCGGGGTGGTCGGGGCCGGCGTGGTCGGCGTGCAGCTTCCGTTGGACTCCTTGAGGCCGGTGTTCGCGCCGGCCGTCTGCCGGACGATGTCCGGCACGCAGCTCGCCCCGTCGAGGCGGTAGGAGTACGGGATGCTGACGCTGGTGTTCGACGGCATGCCCGGCCCGGCGGGGTTGGTCTCGCTGCCGGGGCTGGACCAGGTCACGTTGTCCAGGATGTTGCCGCTGGCCTGCCAGTAGCCGGCCTCGCTGGTGTAGAAGGTGCCCAGCACGTCCCGGGAGTTCTTGAAGTAGTTGTTCTCCACCTTGGCCCGCGCGCCGGCCCGGGAGTTGATCCCCGACTCGTTGAGCTGCACGTACGAGTTGTTGTAGATGTGCGCGATCCCGCCCCGCAGCAACGGCGTACGGGAGTCGATGTTCTGGTAGAGGTTGTGGTGGAAGGTGACGAAGCCGTTGCCCCGGTCGCTCTCGCTGGAGCCGATCAGGCCGCCCCGGCCGGAGTTGCGCAGGATGCTGTACGACAGCGTCACGTACTGGACGTCGTCCTTCATGTCGAACAGCCCGTCGTAGCCCGCCGACTCGCCGCCCGACGCCTCCAGCGTGGTGTGGTCGACCCAGACGTTGCGCACGCTGCTCTCCATGCCGATGGCGTCACCGCCGTTGGAGATGGGCGAGCCCGACTTCTTGACGTTCCGCACCGTCACGTTCTGGATGATGATGTTGCGGGAGTCGCGGATGTGGATGCCGAGCTGGTCGAAGACCGCCCCGCTGCCGACCCCGACGATGGTGACGTTGCTGATCTCCTTCAGCTCGATCTTGTCGGCTGCGGTGTTGCAGCTGTTGCCCGACACCTTCGTGGTGTTGCCGTGGTTGATCGTGCCCTGCACCTCGATCACGATCGGGGTGCTGCTGCTGGCCCGGTTGCACAGCGCCGCGTGGATCGCGGTGCCGGTGCTGGCCCGTACGGTCTGCCCGCCCGCGCCGCCGGTGGTGCCGCCGTTCTGGGTGGCGTAGCCGCTGGCGCTGCCGGCCGCCGCCGACGCCTGGTGCACCGGCAGGGCAACGCAGATCGCGGCACCGACGGCGGCCGTGGCCAGCCCCGCCTGGACTCGTCGTGCAACTGGTCGTCTCATCCTCGCGTCACCTTTCTCATTACCTGGTGGTGGTGCCGCCGCCGGGTGGTGTGGTGCCCGGTCGGGCGGCGGTGATGACGGTGGTCCTGGTGGACCTCTGCGCGCCGGGGACGGGCCGGGCCTTCGCGGCCGTCAGGCGGAGTCGCCGGCCGGCCAGGGGTGTCTGCGCCGGTGGTCGGGTCGACCCGCTCGCCGTGCTGCCGCGCACGGCGAACTGGCGCCTGCGGCGGTGGTGGAACTCGCCGGGGCACCCGCACTGAGCATCTGGAAAGCGCTTTCCACAAGCGAGGATAGGGCGACGTCTATGGACACCGCAAGACGTCGTCCGGATTGCGGCTAATGACCGCCTATCTACCGGCCAGCCCGCTATTGATCCACTCGCCGGGGCTGATGTTGCGCCATCACGGCGTCCCGACACCGCAACATCGGCCGAGTTGAGCCGATCATGGCTGGCACACGGGCATGACGCGGGATCGTGATGCGTGGCGGCGGGCGACAGGGGGAAGAACATCGCGATGGGCGACGCATGGCAGCGTACGAAGCGGATCACCAGCGCCGCGTTCCGACCGGTACGCGGGCGGGACCTCTCCCTGCACGCCGCCGCGATCACCTTCTACGGGGCGATCGCCGTGGTGCCGGTGGCCCTGCTGGCGATCTGGCTGACCTCGCTGCTGGCCGGCGCGGACCGGGTACGCCGGCTCACCGCGTACGCCGTGGAGACGCTGCCGGACGCGATCGGTGCGCCCGAGGCGGTGGACGCGCTGGTCAACGCCGGGGTGCAGTTGACCCCGCTACTGGCGCTGGCCTCCCTGCTGCCCGCCTCGCTCTACGGCGAGGGGCTGCGCCGGGCGTTCGTCTCGGTGGCCGTCGCCCCCAACCCGGACGAGTCGCTGGTCGGCTGGCGGGGCCGGTTGCTGTTGCTGCCGCTGCTCGCCCCCGCCCCCGCCCTGCTGCTGTCGATCCTCATCGCGCTGCCCACCACCACCCGGCTGATCCGGCAGGGCGGCTGGGTCGCCGCCCTGGGCATCGTGCTGTCGTTCCTGGCGGTGTGGCTGGTGCTCACCCCGGTGCTGATGTGGGTGTTCCGGGTGGTCGGGCCGGCCTCACCGGACTGGCTGTCGACGTTGGCGGTCGGCTCGTTCACCGCCGCCAACCTCTCCGGCTTCCTGCACGGCTTCGTGCTGTTCTGCTCGCTCCCGCTGGATCTCGGGGTGCCGTTCGGCGGCTTCGACCCGGTCGGGGCCGGCGTCGCGGTGCTGCTCTGGCTCTACCTGTTCCACGTGATCGTGCTGGCCGGCTACTCGGCCACCCTCGCGTTGTCCCGCTGGCGGGCCCGCCGCGCCGCCGCCTCCGGGTCGACGTCCGGCTCGGGCCCGACCGTCGACTCGGCGTCGACGTCGGGCCCCGGGAGCGCGTCCGCAGGCGTCGATGCCGCGTCGGCCACGGCGAACCAGCCCGAGGCATCCGCCGACCCGCCCGGGGTCCCCGCCGCCGGGACGGGCGACACCACCGGGACGGACGCCGGCGACGGGACGGGCGACGCCGACGCCGACGTGTCCGGGGTCGTCGGCGGTTCCGCCGGGTCGTCGGTCTCGCGCAGGCCGTAGCGGGCCCAGAACCGGGCCAGGGGGGCCGGGGCCCACCAGTTCCACCGCCCCAGCAGCCGCATGGTGGCCGGCACGAGCAGCGCCCGGACCAGCGTCGCGTCCACCACGATCGCCACGATCATGCCGACGCCGATCAGCTTGATGTAGGCCATCCCGCCGGTGGTGAAGCCGGCCACCACGATGATCAGCAGCAGCGCGGCGGCGGTGATGATCCGGCCGGTGCGTTGCAGGCCGGTGGCGACCGAGGCGGTGTTGTCGCCGGTGCGGTCCCACTCCTCGCGGACCCGGCTGAGCAGGAACACCTCGTAGTCGGTGGCCAGCCCGAACAGCACCGCGAGCATGAGGATGAGGTTGCTCGGCTCGATGAACCCGGTGGAGGTGAAGCCGAGCAGGCCGGACAGGTGCCCGTCCTGGAAGATCCAGACCACCACGCCGAACGACGCGCCGATCGACAGCAGGTTCATCAGCACCGCCTTGACCGGCAGCACCACCGAGCCGAAGGCGAGGAAGAGCAGCAGCAGGGTCGCGCCGGCCATCAGCAGCGCCATCCACGGCAGCCGGTCGCCGAGGCTGTCCAGCAGGTCGACGTCGGCGGCGGGCCGCCCACCGACCAGCACCTGCGCCCCGGCCGGGCCGGGCAGGTCGCGCAGCGTCCGCACCAGGTCCCGGGCGGCGTCGCCGGTCGGCTCCCCCGGGTAGCTCACCGACAGCAGGGTGGACTCCCCCTTCGCCGCCGTGACCTGCACCCCGGTCACCCCGGGCAGCGCCGCGATCCGGTCGGCGAACGGGCGTACCGCGTCGGCGGGCGCGCCGGAGACCAGCACCTCGACCGGGGCGATCGTGCCGCCGGGGAACTCGGCGGCGATCCGCTCGGAGACCACCCGGGGTGCGGCGTCCGCCGGCAGCACCCGCTCGTCGACCCCGCCGAAGGTGATCCGCGCGAACGGGGTGGCCAGCACGCCGAGCAGCAGCGCGACCCCCACCAGGTACAGCGCCGGCCGGCGCATCACGCTGCGCGCGATCCGGGCCCAGGCGCCGCCGGACGCACCCGCCGCCGGCCGCGCACCCCGCCGCCACGGCAGCGGTACGCGCACCGCGTCCACCCGGTGGCCGAGCACCACCAGCAGGGCCGGCAGCACGGTGAGCGCGGCCAGCATGGCGATCAGCACGGCGGCCATCCCGCCGAAGCCCATCGACCGCAGGAACGGCTGCGGGAAGATCAGCAGGCTGGCCATGGCGAGCGCGACGGTCAGCCCGGAGACGAAGACGGTCCGGCCGGCGGTGAGCATGGTGCGGCGGATCGCCTCGGCGACGGACCGGCCGGCGGCCAACTCCTCCCGGAACCGGCTGACGATGAACAGCGCGTAGTCGACCGCCATCCCGAGGCCGATCAGGGTGATCACGTTGATCGCGAAGATCGACACGTCGGTGACCAGGTTGACCAGGCGCACCGCCACGAACGCGCCGAGGATGGCCAGCCCGCCGACGAGCAGCGGGGTACCGGCGGCGACCAGCCCACCGAAGATCAACACGAGCAGCACCAGCAGCACCGGCATGGACAGCAGCTCGGCCCGGGTCACGTCCTCGGTGCTCTGGGTGGTGGCCGCCTCCTGGAACGCCACCAGCCCGCCGACGTCGGTCCGCAGGCCGGGCGCGTCCAGTGCGGGGCGCAGCGCCGCGAACTGCGCCGAGCGGGCGTCCTCGTCGCCGCCGGTGAGCTTGACCAGCGCGTAGGTGGCCCGGTGGTCGGTGGCGACCAGCGCGGGCGCGGGCGCGTCGTACCAGGTGGTCACCTCGGCCACCTCGGCGCGCTGACGCAGCCCGGCCACCGTGTAGGTGACCGGGTCGCGGAACTGCGGGTCCTCGACGGTGACGGTGTCGCTGGACCACAGGACGATCACGTCGGCACCCTGCCTGCCGAGTTCGGCGGTCACCCGCTGCACGGTCCGGCTGGACTCGCTCGACGGGTCGTCGAAGCCGCCTCCGCTCAGCTCGCCGAAGACGCCGGTGCCCCAGGTCGCCCCGACGGCGATCAGCACCCCGGCGACGGCCAGCACCGCCCACCGGGCGCGCACCACCACCTGCCCCCACCAGGCGAACATCGGCCTCTCCCCTCGTCGACCCGCCGGCCCGTCCAACCACCGCCGCCCGCACCCGGGCCGCCCACCGGGACCGCCCCACAGCGATCGACGTCCACTATCGCAACAACCGTTCACGTTCGACGGGCCGGGACCGGCCTCTCCCGGTTGCCGGAGCGGGCGGGGCACCCGCCGGTCGAGCCGGCACACGGACGCCGCGTACCGCACTAGGCTGCGCAGGCATGAGCGATGCGAGTGAGCTGCCGTCCCGCGCCGACGTCGTGATCGTCGGATCGGGGCACAACGGGCTGGTCTCCGCCGTCCTGCTGGCCCGCGCCGGGCTGGACGTGCTGGTGCTGGAGGCGGCGGAGGTGATCGGCGGGGCCACCCGCACCGAGAACCCGTTCCCGAAGGTGCCCGCGCTGCGCCACTCCACCGGGTCGTACCTGCTGGGGCTGATGCCGCCGGAGCTGCTCGCCACCCTCGACGTCCGCATCCCGGTGCTGCGCCGCGACCCGCACTACTTCCTGCCCACCCCGGGCGGGCCCGGTGCGCCGTACCTGCTGTTCGGCAGCGACACCGCGGCGACCCGGCGGCAGCTCACCGAGTTCTTCTCCCCCGCCGACGTGGCCGCCGACGACGCGCTCCAGGCCGAACTGGCGCAGCTACGCGCCGACCTGGCCCCGGCCTGGCTGGCCGAGCCGCTGCCGGTGGAGCAGACCGCCGAGCGCTACGTCCGCCCCGAGCTGCGGCAGGTCTTCGTCGACCTGGTCCGTGGTTCCGTCGCCGACTATCTGGCCCGCTTCGACTTCCGCTCCGAGCTGCTGGTCAGCATGTACGCGGTCACCGACGGGCTGTCCGGCCTCAACGCCGGCCCGGACGACCCCGGCACCGGCCACAACTTCCTCGTGCACAACATGTGCCGGCTGCCCGGCGCGGACGGCACCTGGATGATCGCCCAGGGCGGGATGGGCACCGTCTCCCGCACCTTCGCCGAGGCCGCCCGCGCCGCCGGGGCGACCATCCTGACCGGTGCCCGGGTCGACGCCGTCACCCTGTCCGGGGGCGCGGCCTCCGGCGTGCGGCTGGCCGACGGGCGGGAGGTCGCCGCCGAGGTGGTGCTCGGCGCGTGTGACCCGTACCGGCTGATGGAGCTGGTGCCCGACGGCGCGCTGCCGGCGGAGCTGGGCGCGCGGATGGCGGCGGTCCGCCGGCCCGGCACCACCCTGAAGCTCAACCTGGCGCTGACCGGGCTGCCCCGGTTCTCCTGCCTGCCGGCCGACGCGCCCAGCCCGTTCGGGTCCACCATCCACCTGCTCCCCGGGTCGGCGTCGCTGGTCGGGGCGGGCGGCGAGTCGCCGATGGCGGCGCTGCGGGCGATGTGGGCCGACGTGCAGGCCGGGCGGCTGCCCGACGAGCCGACCATCGAGTGGTACCTGCACACCACCGTCGACCCGTCGCTGTCCGACCCGGCCGGGCACCACTCGTCGGCGCTGTTCGTCCAGTCGGTGCCCTACACGCTGGCCGGCACCGACTGGGACACCGCGTTGCCCGGCTACGTCACCCGGCTGGTGGAGATCTGCGAACGGTACGCCCCGGGCACCGGTGACCTGATCGCCGACGCGGTGCCGCTGCCCCCGCCCGGCATCGAGGCGCACTTCGGCATCACCGGCGGGCACATCCACCACGTCGACAACACCGTCTCGTTCACCGACCGGATGCCGTACGCCACCGGCATCGACGGGGTGTACGCGGGCAGCGCCGGCTGCCATCCGGCAGGCAGCGTGATCGGCGCGGCCGGCCACAACGCCGCCCAGCGCATCCTCGCCGACCTGGGCCGCTGACACCCGACCGGCCGCTGACCCCGACCGGCCGCTGACACCCGACCGGCCCGCGCCCCCGCTCAGGCGGGGGCCGGCCGGGAGGACGGCAGGTCGCCCGGACCCCGGATCAGGTAGAGCCCGGTGAGCAGAAAGTACGCCGCGAGGCTGAGCACCGGGTCGACGAACGAGATGCCGAACGCGACGACGTACAGCACCGGGCCGAGCAGGAACCGGCGGGCCACGGCGCGGGCCAACCGGGGGTCCAGCCCCGGGTCGAGCAGTCGGCGGCGGCGGGCCCACCACCAGCTCAGGTTGAAGAACAGCGCCTCACCGAGCACCGTGCCCACGTAGAGCGCGGCGGTCAACCGCTGGTCGGCGACGGTGCCCCGCAGGTTGTCGGCGAGCAGGCTGGCCGCGAACGGGATGGCCGCGACGAACAGCAGCAACAGCAGATTGAGGACGAGCAGCATCTGGTCGACCTTGACGACGTACCGCCACATGTTGTGGTGGGTCAACCAGACCTGCCCGACGATCACGAACGTGATCACGTACGCCAGGTACGCGGGCCACTCGTGGAACAACGCCCCGGGCAGGTCCTGCCCCTCGGGCCGCTGCGGGCTGAGTTGGAGCAGCTCCACCGCCATCAGGGTGAGCACGATCGCGATCACCGCGTCGCTGAACGCCTCCACCCGCGACGCGTCCCGCTCCTTCTCCCGCCGATGCCCGAACTCGTACTCCTCCTCGTCCCCCACCCCACACCCACTCCCCACGCCCACCCTCACCCCACCCTCCATGCCTGTGTCGATCATGGAGTTGTGGTGCCCGGGGTGCACCGGTTCAGGGCCACTGCGGCCCAGCACAACTCCATGATCGCCGGAAACGGGGGTGGGTCGGGGAGGGGTTAGGGGGTTTGGGTGCGGGCGGCGCGGATCTTGTGGCCGACGCTGGTGAGGCAGCGGCCGGAGGGGAGGTCGAACTTCCAGCCGTGCAGCTGGCAGGTGAGCTGGTCGCCCTCGACGATGCCGAACCGGGTCAGGTCCGCCTTCAGGTGCGGGCAACGGCGCTGCACCACCCAGTCGCCCAGGGTGACGTCCTCGGCGTCGACGGCCCGCTCGTGCTCGTCGTACCAGCCCTCGGCGTACTGGAGGCGCTCGGTGGACAGGCACTTGAAGAAGGCGTACACGAACTCGTTGTACTGGCCGATCCGGGCCGCCGAGAAACGGCAGGACAGGAAGAGCGAGTTGACCCAGTCGACCTCGTCGATGTAGAGCAGGTGCTCGATCAGCGCCCGCTCGGTGCGGAACCGGTACCGGACCTTCTCGTCCGCGTACGGCCGGATCTCCTTGCCGGGGAAGTCCACCACGATCGACTCGACGCTGTCGCCGTCGTAGCCGACCAGGTCGAAGCGGACCGGGCCGCCGACGCCCTTGGCCAGGTAGATCGACTCGTCGAGCAGCGGCTCGATCCGGCGCTTCATCCCGGCCAACACGTCGATCTCGGGGTGCCGCCAGGACGCCTTCTCGGCCTCGATGACGCCGCGCTTACGCTCCCGCATCTCCTCCAGGTGGGCGGTCTTGTTCGCGAAGAACTCCTCGACCGGCTGCGGGTGGGTGGTGGTCGCGCCGGAGGTGGTCACCTCGGCGACGCTGCCCGGCAGCAGCACGATGCCGTTGGTGCCGCCGACCTTCGCGTACTCCGACAGGAACACCGACTGGTCCGGGAAGATGTTGCCCTCGTCGCCGTGGATGTCGTTGAACTGCCACAGCGCGTCGTCGAGGAAGCACGGCGGGCCGGCGATCGGGAAGACGTGGTCGGCCTTCAGGTCGTCGATGTAGCGCCAGGTCCGGTCGAACTGCCGCTCCCGCTTCTGCTTGCCGAACGCGGTCTTCGCCGCCTGCGGCAGCTCGTAGACCATCGGGTACCAGATCGCGCCGGAGAACTGGAGCAGGTGCGCGTGCACGTGGCCCAGCTCGGCGAAGACGGTGAGGTCGGTGGGGCGGGCGTCGTTCTGGTTGAGCAGCCGGACCCCGTCGTACTCCACCCAGAGCGACGAGTCGCCGATCGGGCCGTCGGTCGGGCTGGTCAACGCCTGAATCATGATCTTCAGGCCGCCGTCCAGCTCCACCACCTGCTCGTTGGGGGCCCGCAGGAACTTCGTGAAGCCCAGCGCCCGCAGCTCGTCCTCCATCTCCGAGGTGGGGAACTCGGGCAGCAGGACGGTGGCGTCCTTCGAGACGAAGTCCCGCAGGTGTTTGGCGTCGAAGTGGTCCCGGTGCAGGTGCGACACGTACAGGTAGTCGACCCGGCCCAGGGTCTCCCAGTCGAGCAGGGAGTTGTCGGGGAACGGGAACCACGAGGCGAAGTAGGCCGGATTGACCCACGGGTCGCACAGGATGCTGCCCGCAGCCGTGTCGATCCGCATGCTGGCGTGTCCCGTACCGGTCACTCGCACCGCAGTCCCCCTCAAACAGACAATCAAGGTGTACGTCAGGAACGCTACCGGAGGCAGTGTGGTCGACGGCCCGCGACGCCGGTAGAGCCGACCCGCCCCACCGGGAAGGGGACCTTCGGCCCGGGTGCCGCCCCGGCCGGCCAACCCCACCCGGTGGCGTGGTCCTGCGCCGTACCGCGCCTCCAGCAGGGCGGACCCCGCACCGGGCCCGGGGCGGGGCGTGCCAGACTAACCGGAGATCCGATCGCGAGGGAAGGACCGACAGTGGCAGGAAGCGAGCCGGTAACCGCGCCAGATCAGCACAGGCCCGGGCACCGCAAGGCCGGGCGGATCGGCGCGGTGCTCTCCGCGTTGGCGCTGCTGGCGATGCTGTGCGGCAACCACGAGGGCAAGGTCGAGGACATCTGGCTGGTCGGCCTGGCGGTGCTGTTGCTGGCGATCGTCGTCGGCGACGCCGTGCTGCGTCGCAGCGGGCTGCGCTCCTGACGCACCGCCCCCGCAACGCCACGAGGGCCCACCCCCGGCCGGGGGTGGGCCCTCGTCACGTGTGGTGGATCACCGGCCGAAGAGGATGTCCTGCACGTCCTTGAGCGCGGCGTCGACCTCGGCCTCGAAGTAGCCGCCCGGCACCAGGCCGAAGCGCAACGTGTCCAGGTCCTTCGGGTTCACCGGCATCTGGTTACGGCCCTGCATCCCACCGAGCAGGCTCTCGAAGAACCGGTCCACCTGGTCCGGGTCGTATCCGCTGCCGAACCGGCGCACCTGGAAGCTGCGCCGGATCTGGTCGACCCGGTACAGCTCGCTGCCCGGCGGACCGGCCATCGGCGGACCCACCATCGGCGGGCCACCGACCGGCGGGCCCATCTGCGCGGGCGGGCCGCCCAGCGGGGGGCCACCCAGCGACTGCGGCGGCATCGGCGGAGGGCCGGCCGGGCCCCGGCCACGCATGTCCCGGGGGTCGCGGTCCAGCATGGGGTCCCGCTCCGGCATCCGGTCCCGGTCGGGCATGCGGTCGTACTCGGGCATCCGGTCGCGGTCCAGCATGCGGTCCCGCTCCGGCATGCGGTCCCGGTCGGGCATCCGGTCCCGGTCCGACATGCGGTCCCGCTCCGGCATCCGGTTCTCGGCGTTCATGTCGGCACGGCCGTGGCGACCGGCCTCGAACCCGTCGAAACGCTGCTCGTCGGGGGGTGGTCCGTAGCCACTGCCCGGACCGGCCGGCAGACCACGCGGCGGCGGGCCACCGTGACCCATCGGCGCACCCGGACCGGGGCCCATCGGGCCGCCGGGGCCCGGCCCCAACTGGCCGCGCGGGGCGTCGTACCCGCCACGCGGGGCGTCGTAGCCCCCGGCGAAGGCACCGGTCGGCTCGTCGTAGCGGCTGCCGTACCGGTCGGGTGGGCCGGGCTGCGCCGGCATGGCGCGCGGCGGCATCGACGGCGGGGTCTGCGGGAGGCCCCGGTGGTCGTCACGCATCGGCGGGGCGAGCCGGTCCGCGCCGCGCGGGTCGGCACCGCGACCGGTCGGGGCGGACCGTTCCTCCAGCTCGGCCAGCTGCCGCTCCACCCGGTCCAGGTGCAGGTCGACCTGCCACTCGTCGTAACCGTTGAAGCGGACCCGGAAGACGACGTCGTGGACCTCCTGGGAAGCCACCGGAGCACCGACCGGCTGACCGGCGAGGGTCGCCTCCACCCGATCCAGGAAGGCGTCGACCTCGTCGACCTTGTAGCCCCGGCGGAGCGCCTTACGCCGGAAACGCTGACCCTGACTCGCCACTATGTCTCCTGGTCTCGTACCGCTACGCCCGGTCGCGCCCGCGCGGCGCTTCGCTGTCACTGTCCCCCGCGGCAGCCAACTGCCCGCACGCACCGTCGATCTCACGCCCCCGGGTGTCACGCACCGTGGTGGACACGCCGGACTCGCGCAACCGTCGGACGAACTCCCGTTCCACCGGCTTGGCACTGGCGTCCCACCGGCTGCCCGGCGTCGGATTGAGCGGGATGAGGTTGACGTGCGCCGACCGTCCGGCCAACAGGCGTCCGAGCAGGTCGGCCCGCCACGGTTGATCGTTCACGTCCTTGATCATCGCGTACTCGATCGACACCCGGCGGCCCGTCGTCGCCGCGTAGTCCCACGCTGCGTCCAGCACCTCGGCTACCTTCCAGCGCTGGTTGACCGGCACGAGTTCGTCGCGCAGCTCATCATCGGGCGCATGCAGCGACAACGCAAGGGTCACCGAGAGGTCTTCGCTGGCCAGTCGGCGGATGGCCGGCACCAGACCGACCGTGGAGACGGTGACGTGACGCTGCGACAGACCCAGCCCCTCCGGGGCCGGCGCGACCAGCCGCCGGATCGCCGTGACGACCCGGGAGTAGTTTGCCAACGGCTCACCCATGCCCATGAACACGACGTGGGACAGCCGGGGCGGCGACCCGGCCACCGCGCCCGAGGCGGCGACCCCGGCCAGGTAGACCGCCTGGTCGACGATCTCGGCGGCGGAGAGGTTACGGGTCAGCCCGGCCTGGCCGGTGGCGCAGAACGGGCAGGCCATGCCGCACCCCGCCTGGCTGGAGATACAGACGGTGACCCGGTCCGGGTAGCCCATCAGCACGCTCTCCACCAGCGAACCGTCGTGCAGCCGCCACAGCGCCTTGCGGGTGGCGCCGTCGTCGCAGGCCAGCTCCCGGACCGGGGTGAGCAGCCGGGGCAGCAGCGCCCCGGCCAGCCGGTCCCGGCTGGCCGCCGGCAGGTCGGTCATCTCAGCCGGGTCGCGGACCAGCCGACCGAAGTAGTGGTGGGAGATCTGCCGGGCCCGGAAGGCCGGCTCGCCCAGCTCGGTGACGAGCGCCTTCCGGCCCGGCAGATCGAGATCGGCCAGGTGCCGGGGAGGCATCGCCGGGCGGCGGCCGGGGGCGTCGGGGTCAACGGGGATCACAGGCAGGCTCGTCATGGCTGGTCCAGTCTGTCACGCCGTGTGCCGCAGCCGCCCGTCCGGAGGTGCCGAATCGACCCCCGCCGCCGGGACCGCCCGGGTGGCACGGCGTGATTCATCCCTCAGCCCACCACCGGTACGAGGACCGCCAGCAGCAGATAGGCGGTGGGTACGGCGAACAGGATCGAGTCCAGCCGGTCCATCAGCCCCCCGTGCCCCGGCAACAGGCTGCTCATGTCCTTCACGCCCAGATCCCGTTTGATCATCGACTCGGCGAGGTCACCCAGCACCGCCGCCACCGAGACCGCCACCCCGAACAGCGCGCCCCACCAGGGGGCCACGTCGAAGAGCAGCCAGATCAGCAGGGCGCTGCCGACGGCCGCGGCGACGACCGAACCGGCGAACCCCTCCCAGGACTTCTTCGGGCTGATCCGGGGGGCCATCGAATGCTTGCCGAAGTTCGCCCCGGCGGCGTACCCGCCGGTGTCGGAGAGCACCACGCCGGCCACGGTGACCAGCACCCGCAACGGGCCGTCGCCGGGGGCCGCCGCGAGCATCGCCGCGAAGCCGCCCAGGAACGGCACGTAGACCGCGATCAGGGTGGCCGCGGTGATGTCCCGTTGGAAACCGGCCGGGCCGTCACCCAACCGCCAGATCATCGTGCCCAGCACGGTGACCAGCAGGCCCAGGCTCAGCGCGTCGGGGCCGGCGAACCAGGCCAGCCCGATGGTGAGCACGCCACCGGCGAGCAGCGGCACCAGCGGCGGATGGGCGCCGCTGCGCCGTACCGCGCGGGCCATCTCCCAGATGCCGACCCCGATCGCGCCGGCCAGCACGGCCAGGAAACCGGGGAGGAAGAAGAAGAGCGGGACCAGGACCAGCGCACCGAGCCCGAGTCCGACCCCGATCGCGGCCGGCAGGTTGCGCCCGGCCCGGCCGGTCGACGGCTGCCCGGTGGCGGGCCGCTCGGCGCTGGCCCGTCGCCGACCCGGGGACCGCCGGCCGGGCGGTGGCTCCTGCGGGTCGGCGTCGACCTCGGGCCGGGCGGCGTCGTCGGTCCGGACCGGGGTGAACGGCGAGGTGGGGACGGCGTCGTCGCGGACCGGGGGCAGCTGGGCGGTCGGAGCGTCGTCGTCGCGGACCGGGGGTAGCTGCGAGGTCGGGGCGTCGTCGTCGGCGAACGGCCGGCCGGCCACCGGCGGGTCGTACGGACCGTCAGGCGACTCGTCGTGCCGGCGGACGGGCGGTCGGGGCGGGGCCTGCGGCACCGCGGACAGGTCGGTGCCCGACTGCCGGGGAGACCACGGTTCGACCTCCCGGTCCGGCCAGGGCAACGCCGGAGGGCGGTCGGACCGCTCCCAGCCACGGGGCTCGGTGCCGCTGTAGGGGTCGAGGGGGGACATCACGTACCGGACGACGGTACGAGTGCCACCACATGACGCAAGACCACAACCATCCCCTACCCGCGTGACTACTTCGGTTGACCGGCCCGACGGCCGATCGATCCCCGCCGTTCACCGCCCGGTGGCCGGGAATCGTGCCGAGCCTACTGCACGGGCCGGCCGGGCACGGTGGACGCCGGGCCCGGTTGGCCAGCGGTGGCGTCCGTGCCGCCCGCCCGCCGGCCCCGTCCCGCCGGCCGGTCACCGCGCGGAGACGGTGGGTTCCGCGCGGTGCCCCCTCCGGCCGGCGCCCCTGGCGATCGGGGAGCCGGTCTCCACCCGCCGGCATCTCCCCGACGCGGCCACCTCCCCTACGCGACCACCTCCAGGACGGCGGCACCCCCAGGACGACGGCGACCCCAACGACGACGGCACCGGAGCGACGCCGCCGTCAGGCGGTGCCGCGCCGGTGCCGTGGCAGCCGGGAGCTCAGACTTCGAGCAGCTCCGACTCCTTGTGCTTGACCAGCTCGTCGACGGTGGCGACGTACCGCTGGGTCAGGTCGTCGAGTTCCTTCTCGGCGCGGCGGCCGTCGTCCTCGCCGACCTCGCCGTCCTTGACCAGCCGGTCCAGCTCTTCCTTGCCCTTGCGGCGGACGTTGCGGACCGCCACCTTGGCTTCCTCGCCCTTGTGCCGGGCCACCTTGATCATTTCGCGGCGGCGTTCCTCGGTCATCTGCGGGAGCAGGATGCGCAGCTGGTTGCCCTCGTTGTTCGGGTTCAGCCCGAGGTCCGAGTCGCGGATCGCCTTCTCCATGGCGTTGATCTGCGAGTTGTCGTACGGCTTGATGATGACCATGCGCGGCTCGGGCACCCCGATGGACGCCATCTGGGGCAGCGGGGTGGGCGTGCCGTAGTAGTCGATGATGACCTTGGAGAACATGGCGGCGTTGGCGCGACCGGTACGGATGGCGCCGAACTCCTCCTTGGCGTGCTCGACCGCACGCTCCATCTTCTCCTCGGCCTCGAGGAGGGTGTCGTCGATCACCGGTCTCCTCGCCTCCTTCTGTTGCTCGTCGTGGGCTGATCTGCTGCTCTGGTACGGAGGACCGCTGCGGTGGCCGGCGGGATCGGTCAGGCGGTGATCAGCGTACCGATCTTGTCGCCGCCGACGGCCCGGATGATCGTGTCCTCGCCCTGGGCGCCGAAGACCAGCATCGGCAGCCCGTTCTCCATGCAGAGGCTGAACGCCGCCGCGTCGGCCACCCGCAGGTTACGGCGCAGCACCTCGGAGAAGGTGATCGAGTCGAACTTGCTGGCGTCCGGGTCGATCCGCGGGTCGGCGCTGTAGACGCCGTCCACGCCGTTCTTGCTCATCAGCACCACGTCGGCGCGGATCTCCAGGGCCCGCTGGGCGGCCACCGTGTCGGTGGAGAAGTACGGCATCCCGGCCCCGGCCCCGAAGATGACCACCCGCCCCTTCTCCAGGTGCCGGATCGCCCGCAGCGGAATGTACGGCTCGGCGACCTGGGCCATCGTGATCGCGCTCTGCACGCGCGTCTCGATGCCCTCCTTCTCCAGGAAGTCCTGCAACGCCAGGCAGTTCATCACTGTGCCCAGCATGCCCATGTAGTCGGCGCTGGCCCGATCCATGCCGCGCTTCTGCAGCTCCGCGCCCCGGAAGAAGTTGCCGCCGCCGACCACCACGGAGACCTGCACACCACGTCGTACGACGGTGGCGATCTGCCGGGCGATGGCCTGCACGACGTCCGGGTCGACACCGATCGCCCCACCGCCGAACACCTCGCCGGAGAGCTTCAGCACCACTCGGCGGGCGCGGCCGGGCGGCGGCGCCGTCGGGTCGTCCGCCTCCAGGCTCCGGTCGTTCACAACCTGTGTCATCCGCCCCGCCCTTCCCGCGCGCACGTCGACCGCGCCGCGTCACCGCGCACCGGCCGGTGCCCCACCCTAGGGGCCGCGGCGGCCGGGGGGCCTGTCCCGCACCCCGGCGGCCCCCCCGTCGACGTTGCGTGCCCGTCCGGGCGCGGTGTCCGCGCCCGGTCCGTGGGCGGCTCAGGCCTGGCCGACCTCGAACCGGAGGAAGCGGGTCACCTCGATGCCGGCCTCGGCCAGCACCTGCTTGACGGTCTTCTTGTTGTCGGACACCGACGCCTGCTCGATCAGGACGTAGTCCTTGAAGAAGGCGTTCACCCGACCCTCGACGATCTTCGGCAGGGCCGCCTCGGGCTTGTTCTCCTCGCGGGCGGTCTGCTCGGCGATGCGCCGCTCGGACTCGACGACGTCGGCCGGCACCTCGTCGCGGGTGACGTACTTCGGGCGCATCGCGGCGATCTGCATCGCGGTGCCCCGGGCGTCGGCGTCGGCGGCCTCGTCGGTCTTGCCGGTGTACTCCACCAGCACGCCGACGGCCGGCGGCAGGTCCTGGCTCTTGCGGTGCAGGTAGACCGCGACGGTGCCGTCGAGCTTGGCGAAGCGGTTCAGCACCAGCTTCTCGCCGATCTTGGCGGACTGCTCCTGGACCAGGTCGGCGACGGTCTTGCCGTCCAACTCGGTGGCGAGCAGCTCCTCGGCGGTGCCGACGCCGCTGCGCTCACCGTGCTCGACCAGCTGCTGGGCCAGGGCGACGAAGGCGTCGGTCTTGGCCACGAAGTCGGTCTCGCAGTTGAGCTCCAGCAGCGCCTTGCCCGAGTGCGCGATGAGGCCGTTGGCGGCGGTCCGGCCGGCCCGCTTGCCGACGTCCTTCGCGCCCTTGACGCGCAGGATCTCGACGGCCTTGTCGAAGTCGCCCTCCGCCTCGGTGAGCGCCTTCTTGCAGTCCATCATGCCGGCGCCGGTGAGGTCGCGGAGCTTCTTGACATCCGCGGCGGTGAAGTTGGACATGACTCTCTCTTCGGTGTTGAGACTGCGGTGGGTGGTCTGAGGTGCCGGTTTACCCGGAACAGCACCGGACGTGCCCGGCAGAAACCGTCGCACCCCGCCGCCCGGTCGTCCGGGCGGCGGGACGCGACGGTGCGGTCACTCGGCGGCGGCGGTGGCCGGCTGCTCGGCCGGCTGCTGCGCGTCGGCCGCCGGCTGCTGGGCCTCGGCCGCCGGCTGCTCGTCGGCCTTCTTCGGCTCCAGCAGCTCGCGCTCCCACTCGGTCAGCGGCTCGTCGCTGCCGACCTGACCCGCCTCCGGCTTCTCGTCGCCACCGCGACGCCGGCCGGAACGGGCGATCAGGCCGTCGGCGACGGCGGCGGCCACGACCTTGGTCAGCAGCTCGGCGGAGCGGATCGCGTCGTCGTTGCCCGGGATCGGGAAGTCGACCTCGTCCGGGTCGCAGTTGGTGTCCAGCACCGCGATCACCGGGATGCCCAGCTTGCGGGCCTCGTCGACGGCGATGTGCTCCTTCTTGGTGTCGACGATCCAGACCGCGGCCGGGAGCTTCTGCATGTCCCGCAGACCACCGAGGGTCTTGGTGAGCTTGGTCTTCTCGCGGAACAGCTGGAGGGTCTCCTTCTTGGTGTACCCGGCGGCGGTGCCGGTCAGGTCACCCAGCGCCTCCAGCTCCTTCATCCGCTGGAGCCGCTTGTACACCGTCTGGAAGTTGGTCAGCATGCCACCGAGCCAACGGTGGTTGACGTACGGCTGACCGACCCGGGTGGCCTGCTCGGAGATGGCCTCCTGAGCCTGCTTCTTGGTGCCGACGAACAGGATGCTGCCGCCCTCGGCCACCGTGTTGCGCACGAAGTCGTACGCCTTCTCGATGTAGTCGAGGGTCTGGCGCAGGTCGATGATGTAGATGCCGTTGCGCTCGGTCATGATGAAGCGCTTCATCTTCGGGTTCCAGCGCCGGGTCTGGTGCCCGAAGTGGACACCGCTCTCCAGCAGCTGACGCATGGTCACGACGGCCATGGTGGGGTACTCCTCAAGATCCCTGGTTGTTCCGCCCGACCGGTGGCCGGGCGTCCTGGCGCCTGGTCGCCGGCCATGGTGGGCCCGACGGGATCGGGACCAGGGAGGCCGTCGCCCCACGACGAGACGTGGAGAGGGCACGCGAGGTCGACCGCGCAAGGCGGTCGCCAAGAGCCCAGTGTACGCCCCCACCCCGCCACCCGGCCCCGGGCTCCCCTCCGGCGCAGGGACGGCCCGGGACGGGGGTGCGGCCACCAATGCTGGCGGGCGGCTCAACGGGCGGCGAGGACTGCCGACGGGCGGGTCAGCGGGCGGCGAGGGCGGCGGCGACGAAGAGGACCAGCCCGATGGTGAGATAGGCGGTCGGTGGGCGCAGACAGCCCCGGTCGCCGTCGGCCATCGCCAGCCCGCCGGCCCGCAGCCCGTACAGGCCGCCGGCGAAGATCGGCAGACCGGCCACCAGGAAGACGCCCACGACGACGTGCGCCACCGGGACCGGATCGCCGGTCAGTCCGTGCAGCAGCACCCGTAGCGCCGGGATCTCGAAGACCAGCACCGACAGGCCCAGCAACGCCGCCAGCGCCGGCCGCCGGGTGCGGTAGACGCCGTCGGAGGCCGGCGCGCCCGTCCGGTACGTCCCGTCGGGGCCGGCCACGCCGTCCGGACGGGGCACGACCGGCGCCATCGGGCCGGTCGGCACCTCCAGCGGGGAGGGCTCGGCCGGCCGGCTCGGCTCGACGATCGGATAGTTGCCCAGCGCCGCCGGTCGACCCGCCTCGGAGCCGGCCAGCGGGCCGACCCCGCTGACCCCCAGCACACCGGAGTCGGCGGCGAACCGACCGGTGCCGCCGTCAGCCGCGCCGAACCGACCGGCACCGCCCGACCGGCCCGGGTCGCCGACGCCCCGGTCCACCCCGGGGCCGGTCAGCAGGCCGGCCCCGGTGTCACCGGCACCCCGCACCGGGAGGCCACCGAGTGCCCCGACGCCGGTGTCGCCGCTCGACCGGGCCGCGCCGAGCGGGCCGCTCCCGGTGTCGCCCACGCTCCGTCCCAGGCCGGTGTCGGCCAGCCGGCCGGTGCCGGTGTCACCCACACTCCGTCCCGGCCCGGTGTCCGTCAGGTGGCCGGTGCCGGTGTCGCTCACACTCCGTCCCAGGCCGGTATCGGCCAGCCGACCGGTACCGGTGTCGCCGATGCCCCGGGGGGAGCCGCCGAGCACTCCCGTGCCGGTGTCCCCGAGCGGCCCGGAGTCGCCGACGCCGGCCTCCCGGGCGGCCCGTCGGCCCACCCGGTCGGTGGGGAGTTCGCCGGAGACCTCCGGTTCGTCCCGACGGAGCCGGGTCGGCCGGTATCCGGCGGAGTCGCCCGCGCCGTCACCCAACGGGTCGGCCGCGTCGAAGCGCCCCGGGTCGAGGCGTTTCGCATCCGCGTACCGGCCCTCCTCGGCAGCCCGCTGGTCGGGTGTCCGCAGCTCGTCGTACCGGCGCACCCCGCTCGCCGTCCGCCAGTCCGGGTCGTCGTACGCGCGGTCCCGGCCGGCCGGGTACCAGCGCGACTCCTGATCTTCGGGGTAGCTCCGTCGTGCGTCCACGTCCGGCACCGTATGCGACCGACCCGTCCGACGCCATTCGCAGGTCGGACGGCTGAACACGACCGATCGGGCGGATCGTCCCCGGCGACCGACCGGCCCCGGAGCAGGACGTATCCGGGTTTCCATAGCACGTCGGGGCCTTGATCGTCCGGTCGTCCACAGGCCCCCGGGTTGTCCACAGCCGGGGTGACGGGGGTCGCGTTCCGCCCGTCCCCACCCGGACGCTGACCGTCATGACCAACCGGAACCAGGCGATCGGCGCGTACGGCGAGCGGTGCGCCGTACGCCATCTGATCGGGGCCGGGCTACGCCCGGTGGCCCGCAACTGGCGCTGCCGGGCGGGCGAGATCGACGTCATCGCCTGGGACGGCCCGGTCCTCGCCTTCTGCGAGGTGAAGACCCGCCGGGGAGACACCTACGGCAGTCCCGCCGAGGCGATCGTCCCGGCCAAGGCCCGGCGGTTGCGCGGGCTCGCCGTCCGCTGGCTGGCCGAGACCGGGACCACCGCCGACGAGGTCCGCTTCGACGTCCTGTCGGTCCGGCTGCCACCCGCCGGACCGGCCCGCGTCGAGCATCTCAAGGGGGCCTTCTGATGGCCGGCGGGCGTCGGGACGAGGACCGGCGGGCCGGCAGGCGGGTCCGGGCGGGGGTGGCGTGGTGAGCTACGCCAAGGTGCTCGGGGTGGGCCTGGTCGGCGTCACCGGCCACCTGGTCGAGGTCGAGGCGGACCTCTCCCCCGGGCTGCCGGCGGTCGTCATCTCCGGGCTGCCGGACACCGCCCTGCACGAGGCACGGGACCGGGTCCGCGCGGCCGTGGTCAACTCGGGGCAGCGCTGGCCCAACCGCCGGATCACCCTCAACCTGCTGCCCGCCACGCTGCCCAAGTACGGCTCGGCCTTCGACCTGGCCATCGCGGTCGCCCTGCTCGGTGCCGCCGGTGAACTGCCGCTGCTGCCGGTGGAGGGGGTGGTGGTGCTCGGCGAGCTGGGGCTCGACGGGACGGTCCGGCCGGTTCGTGGCGTACTGCCGATGGTCACCGCCGCCGTACGCGCCGGGCTGGACCGGGTGGTCGTACCGGTGGGGAACGCGGCGGAGGCGGCGGTGATCCCCGGGGTGCGGGTCCGCGCCGTCGACACCCTGCACCGGCTGGTGGCCTTCATCCGGGACGGGACGCCGCTGCTCGAACCACCGCCACCCGCCCCCGCCGAGGCGGCGGCCGGGCCGGATCTCGCCGACGTCGCCGGGCAGGGCCTGGGCCGACGCGCGGTGGAGGTGGCGGCGGCCGGCGGACACCACCTCTCCCTGCTGGGGCCACCCGGTGCCGGCAAGACGATGCTCGCCGAGCGGTTGCCGTCGATCCTGCCGGAACTCGACGACGCCGCCGCGCTGGAGGTGACCGCGCTGCACTCGATCGCCGGCACCCTGCCGCCGGACGGGCGGCTGCTGCGCCGTCCACCGTTCCAGGCACCACACCACTCGGCCACCGTGGCGTCCCTCGTCGGCGGCGGCTCGGGACTGGCCCGGCCGGGGGCGCTGTCGCTGGCGCACCGGGGTGTGCTCTTCCTCGACGAGGCCGCCGAGTTCAGCAAGGCCGCCCTGGAGGCGTTGCGCCAACCGCTGGAGAGCGGTCAGGTGCACCTGACCCGGGCCCGTGGCGGCACCCGGTACCCGGCCCGGGTCCAGTTGGTGCTGGCCGCCAATCCCTGCCCCTGCGCCCGGCCCGGGGGCGACACGCTCTGCGAGTGCAGCCCGCTGGCCCGCCGGCGGTATCTCGGCCGGCTCTCCGGTCCGCTGCTCGACCGGATCGACGTACAGGTCCGGGTGCTGCCGGTGCGGGCGGCCGAGTTGATGGGCACCGACCCGGACGGTGAGCCCTCGGCGGCGGTCGCCGCCCGGGTGGTGGCGGCGCGCGGGGCTGCCGCCGAGCGGTGGGCTGCGGTCGGGCACCGGCTCAACGCGGAGGTGCCCGGCCCGCTGCTGCGCCGCCCACCGTGGCGGCTCGCCGCCCAGGCCACCGCCGACCTACGCGGTCGACTCGACCGGGGTTCGCTCTCGGCCCGGGGCTTCGACCGGATCATCCGGCTCGCCTGGACGATCGCCGACCTCGACGGCCGGACCCGGCCCGATCAGGAGGACGTCCGGGAGGCCATCGGCCTCAGAACGGGGGAGGAAGCGTGACCAGCATCGAGGACCTGCACGCCCGGGTGGCGCTCACCTGGCTCGCCGAACCGGGCACCCGGTCGGTGTACCGCCTGGTGGGCCGGCTGGGTGCGGCGGCCACCCTGGAGTTGCTGCTCGACGGCGGTGCGCCCGACGACGCGTTGCGGGCGACGGTGGCGGCCCGGCTGGACGCCGGCGATCCCAGGACGGTGGCGGCCGGGGCGGTGGCGCTCGCCGACCGGCTCGGCGCGCGGATCGTCTGTCCCGCCGACGACGAGTGGCCCGCCCCACTGGGTGACCTGGAAGGGCTCGAACTGCCCGGGGCGAGCCGCAAGGTCGACCGGGAGACCGCCCCACCGCTGTGCCTGTGGGTACGTGGCGGGTGGCCGCTGGCCGAGGTGCTGGACCGGTCGGTCGCGGTGGTCGGCGCACGGGCCGCCACCGGCTACGGCGTACACGTCGCCACCGAACTCGGGTACGGCCTGGCCGACCGGGAGTGGACGGTGGTCTCCGGCGGCGCGTTCGGCATCGACGCCGCCGCCCACCGGGGCGCGTTGAACGCCGGTGGGGTGACGGTGGCGGTGCTGGCCTGCGGGGTGGACCGTCCCTACCCGATGGGCAACTCGGCGCTCTTCGACCGGATCGCCGAGACCGGCCTGCTGGTCAGCGAATGGCTGCCGGGTGCGGAGCCGTTGCGTCCCCGTTTCCTGATCCGCAACCGGGTGATCGCCGCCGGGACCCGGGGCAGCGTGCTGGTCGAGGCGGCGGCCCGCAGCGGCGCGGCCCAGACCATGCACCGGGCGATCGCCCTCCAACGGCCCTCGATGGTGGTGCCCGGCCCGGTCACCTCGGCGCTGTCCGTCGGCGCACACGAGTTGCTGCGGGAGTACGACCGCACCCGACTTGTCACCGGGCTCGCGCACGTGTTGGAGGAGGTGGGCCGGATCGGGGTCGACCTGGCGCCACCCGCCCGGGGTGCGGCCCGCCCGACCGATGTCCTCGACGACGAGGCGACCATGCTGCGCGAGTCGATGCCCCGACGTGGCACGGTCGGCGCGGACGTACTGGCCGCCCGGGCCGGCGTTCCGGTCCGGACGGCGTTACGCAAACTCGCCCTGCTGGAGGAGTTGGGTCTGGTGGCCCGCCGCGCCGACGGCTACGCCCTCACCCGGCCCCCGTCGCGCTGAGGCGGAGACGACGGATGCCACCCGAAGGTGCCACCCCGGTGGACGGGTTCGGATGCGATGATCGCTGCCGTGTCGATTCCCCGTCGTTCCGTCCTCGGTCTCGGATTCGCCGCCGCCCTCGGGCTGACCGGCTGCGCGCAGCACCCGTCCACCGGGCCGGCCGGCTCCTGGGCCACCCCGGTCCCCGGTGACGGCTCGCAGGGCGGCCAGGGTGCGGCGGCTGCCGGCCGACCGGGGGCCGCCGCCCGGGGTGCCGCCCCGACCGTGACCAGAAAGCCGCGCACGCTCACCGTGGCGCTCCAGCGCTACCTCCAGCCCACCACCGAGAACCCGAAGCACCCGACGTACGCCGGGGCGGTGGTGCTGGCGACGACCGACGGTGAGCCCACCGACCACCTGGCGGTCGGTGAGGCGCTGCGCTACGACGCCGGGCCGGTGCTGCTGCCGGCGGCGAAGCGGGTCGCCATGCGTCCCGACTCGATCTTCGACCTGGCCTCGCTCACCAAGGTCTACACCGCGATCCTCACCCTGCAACAGGTCGACAGCGGGCGGATCGACCTGGACGCGCCGGTGGTGCGGTACCTGCCCGGGTTCACCGGCACCGGCAAGTCCACCGTCACCGTGGCGATGCTGCTGGCCCACACCAGCGGCCTGCCGGTCGGGGCGAAGGTGACCGGCTACTCGACGATGGCGCAGCGGTGGCAGGCGGTGCTGGCCACCCCGCTGGTCAGCGGCGCCACCCCGGGCACGGTGTTCCGCTACTCCAGCGTCGGTCTGATGGTGGCCGGAAAGATCGTCGAGCAGGTCACCGGGCTCACCCTCGACCGGGCCCTGAAGACCTACCTGACCGGCCCGTTGGGGCTGCGCTACACCGGGTTCAACCCCAACACCTGGCTCAGCTCGGCCGACCGGGCCAACCGGCTGGTCGCCACCGACGCCCGTTCCTCCCGGGGGCTGCTGCGGGGTGTGGTGCACGACGACGTCGCCAACCACCTCGGCGGCATCGCAGGTCACGCCGGCATCTTCGCCCCCGCCAGCGAGGTTGCGGTCATCGGGCAACTGCTGCTCGACGGCGGCAGCTACGGCGGGAAGCGGATCCTCGCCGAGAGCACCGTCGCCCGGATGCTGCGCAACGCCAACACCGGGTTGCCCGCCGTCGACCCCGACCGGCCGGGACGCACCTCCGACCACGGCCTCGGCGTGGTGCTCAACCAGCCCTGGTTCATGGGCAGGCTCGCCCGGCCCACCACCTTCGGACACACCGGGTTCACCGGCACGTCGTTCCTGGTCCAACCGGACCGTCGCCGGGTGCTGGTGCTGCTGACCAACCGTGCCCATCCGAACTGGAGCTGGGCCGACCCGGACCCGGCCCGCGTCGCCGTGGCCAACGCGTTCGCCTGACCCGCTCCCGCCGCCGACCGGACCACAGCCCGAGCACCCCCGCGCCCACCGGCCGCCCCGCCGAAGCACCACCACCTCCCTCCACCCGCCGCCCGTCCGTCCCCGATCAGCCACCCGCCTCCTCCGGCGGCCCGTCCGCCTCCGGATGGCTTGCCGGGCCCCGCGGGTCGTCCGGTCGGCGGTGTCCCCCTGCCGGCGTCCGTAAGCTGGGCCGGTGAACCCGGACGAGTGGTCGGTCGCAGGTCGACAACCGTCGACCCCCGGCAGTTGCCGCCGGGGACCTCGGCGGTGGCAGCGCGATGAGTAGTCGCAGACCGGGGACCCGGGCCACCCACCAGGCACTGCCGCCGGCCATGCGGGACGCGGTCGACGGCTTCGCCGTGCACCTGGCGCAGGTACGCAACCGCTCCGCGCACACCGTCCGGGCGTACGTCGCCGACCTGGTCTCGCTGCTCGACCACGCGGTCCGGATGGGTTGCGCGGCCCCCGCCGACCTGGATCTGGGCGTGTTGCGCAGTTGGCTGGCGAAGCAACGGACCACCGGCGCGGCATCCAGCTCGTCGGCTCGACGGGCCGCCGCGGCGCGCACCTTCAGCGGCTGGGCCCACCGGTCCGGCCTCCTGACGACGGACGTGGCCGCCCCGCTGGCCACCCCGAAGACACGTCGGGAGCTACCGGTGGTGCTCCGCGCCGACCAGGTCGCCACCCTTGTGGAGGCCCCGGGCCGCAACCGGCCCACCGCCCCGGGCCACGACGGGCCTCCCGCCGCGCCACCCGACGCTCCCTCCACCGGGGCACCTCCCGCCCCGACCACCGGTGGGGCCTCCCCGGAAGTGGACCCGGCGGAGGAGGCGGTCCTGTCACGTGACCGGGCACTGCTCGAACTGCTCTACGCGACCGGCGCGCGGATCAGCGAGGTGTGCGGTCTGGACACCACGGACGTCGACGGGGAACGTCGGGTGATCCGGGTCCTCGGCAAGGGCAACCGGGAACGGACGGTCCCGTACGGGCTGCCGGCGCAGCGGGCGGTCGACAGGTGGTTGGCGGCCGGTCGACCCGAACTGGCCGGCCCGGACTCCGGGCGGGCCCTGTTCCTCGGTGCCCGGGGCGGGCGGCTGCACCCGACGACGGCCCGGCGGATCGTGGCCGGGTACGCGCGGACCGCCGGGCTACCGCCGACCAGCCCGCACGGGCTGCGGCACTCGGCGGCCACCCACCTGTTGGACGGCGGGGCCGACCTGCGGGCGGTGCAGGAGCTGTTGGGGCACTCGTCCCTGGCGAGCACCCAGATCTACACCCACGTGTCGGTGGAACGACTCCGCGCCGCCTACCGGCAGGCCCATCCCCGGGCCTGACCGCCCTCCGGGGCCGGAGCCGGCCCACCCCCCGGGAGTCGTGGGGCCACGCCGTCGGCGGGGTGCGGTGACCGGTGACGATCGGCCCGGCCGCCCGGCGGCATGCGGGCTACGATCGCCCGATGAGCGTCCCGACGCCGCCCGAGTCGATTCCCGGGGCCCGACTGCTCTTCACCCTCGACCCCTCGGTCAGTTACCTCAACCACGGTGCGTTCGGTGCGGTGCCGCTCAGCGTGCAGCGCACCCAGCAGCGGCTGCGCGACGAGATGGAAGCCAACCCGCAGCGCTTCTTCGGGATGGCGCTGATCGACCGGCTCGCCCACACCCGACGGCACCTGGCCGCCTTCCTCGGTGCCGATCCGGAGGGCACCGCCCTGGTCGGCAACACCACGACGGGGGTGGCCGTGGTCCTCCAGTCACTCGGCCTACGCCCCGACGACGAGGTGCTCGGCACCGACCACGGGTACGGCGCGGTGAACTACTCCGTCGCCCGGGAGTGCCGCCGGACGGGCGCGACCACCCGTGCCCTGCACCTGCCCCGGTCGGCCACCGACGCGCAGATCGTGGAGATCGTCCGGGCCGGCCTGCGCCCGGGGCGTACCCGGTTGCTGCTTGTCGACCAGCTCACCTCGGCCACCGCCCGGGTGCTGCCGGTCGCCGCGCTGGTGGCGGTGGCCCGGGAGCACGGCATCCCGGTGCTGGTGGACGCGGCACACGTGCCCGGGATGCTGCCGGTGCAGGTCGACGCGATCGGGGCCGACTTCTGGGTGGGTAACCTGCACAAGTGGGGGTTCGCCCCGCGCGGCACCGCCGTGCTGGTCGTCGCCCCGTCATGGCGGACGCGGATCGAGCCGTTGGTGGTGTCCTGGCAGCAGGCCGAGGGCTTCCCGGGCAACGTCGAGTGGCAGGCCACCCTCGACTACACGAGTTGGTTGAGCGCCCCGGCCGGTCTCTACGCGCTGCGCAGCCTCGGCGTCGAGCGGGTCCGGGCGCACAACGCCGCACTGGCGGCGTACGGGCAGCGGGTGGTCGGGGACGCGCTCGGGGTGCCCCCGGCCGACCTGCCCGACCCGGGCGGGCCGGGGGTGGCGATGCGGATCGTGCCGTTGCCGGCGGGCGTCGCCGGCACCCTGGAGGAGGCCGCTGCCCTGCGCGGCCTGATCGCCGATCGCCTCGCCGCCGAGGTGGCGGTGATGGCCTGGCACGGGCGGGGTTGGCTGCGGCTGTGCGGGCAGGTCTACAACACCCCCGACGAGTACGAGCGGCTGGCGGCCCGGCTGCCGGCGTTGCTGACCGGGCGGGGCTGAGCCGACGCCGGCGGAGCGCCGACCGCACCGGCAGGGTGCCGCGTCGTCCCGCCGGGCGACCCCGTCCGGCCCGGCACCCCATCGTCGACCGTCGCCGGTGCCTGTGGTCCGGTCAAAAGCGCCGCCGGTGGCCGCTCGGCGGGCCACAGCGGCGTCAGGGGCCGGACGGCTGGCCACCCCGGCGTCAGGGGCCGGACGAAGGCCGGCGTCGACGGTGGTACCCGGGCCGAGGCTGAGGTCGGTCGTCACCGGCAGCAGGCGGACCCGGCCGAGCCCGAGCAGGGCCAGCGGGTCGAGGTATTCCGGGCCGCGTCGGGCCCCCCAGTGCAGGCAGCCGCCGGCCGGCACCCCCGTCGCAGGGCAGCCCGGATGCCCGGCCAGCAGCACGCCCAGCGGGGCGCCGGCCGCCACCACGTCACCGGTGCGCACCCGGGGGCGTACCGGCTCGTAGGTGGTCCGCAGCCCCTGCGGGTGGCCGACGGTGACCACCGGTCGGCCGGCGACCATGCCGGCGAAGAGCACCGTGCCGGCCCCGGCGGCCCGGACGGTGACACCGGGCGCGGCGGCGAGGTCCACGCCCCGGTGGCCGGCGAGCCACGGCAGCGGGGGTGGGTCGAACCGGCGTACCGGTCGGGGCGGGCCGTCGAGCGGCCACCGGAACGCCGGTGCGGGCGCGGCCCGGACCGGGGTGGATCGTGGCGGGGTCGGCCGGCCGGGGAACCAGTGCGAGCCGAACACGAGCACGGCGACCCCGATGGCCGTCACCTGCCGTAGTCCTGTGCGCATCACCGCAGCATGCCGGGGTCGCCCGCGTGGTGCCGCGCACCCGGTGTCCGCTGTGGATGAGGGGACGGGCTGTGGAAAACGACCGTCGGGCCGGTGGATCTGTTATGCCGGTTGCCGGCCGCCGCCGGGCGGAACGACGACGGTGCCGGCCGGCCGACCGGTCTAGGCTGACGGGATCGCAGTGCGGCGCGGAGCGGGAGGCCACCGATGACCACCATGGACGACGTGAGCCGGCCCTCGCGGGTCGCCGGGGCGGACGAGGGGATCAGCCCGGAGGAACTCCGGTTGGCCGCCCGCAACCACGGCATACCGCTGGAAGCGTTGCGGTACGACGTCACCCCGGCCGGCCTGCACTACCTGCTCATCCACTACGACATTCCCGATCTCGACCCGGCGGTCCACGCGCTGACCGTGGACGGGGCGGTGGGTCGGTCGCTCCGGCTCGGGCTGGCCGAGCTACGCGAACGCCCCCGGGTGACCCACCGGGTGACGCTGGAGTGCGCCGGCAACGGCCGGGCGTTGCTGCACCCCCGCCCGGTCAGCCAGCCGTGGCTGGTGGAGGCGGTGGGCAACGCCGAGTGGACCGGCACCCCGCTGGCGCCGCTGCTGCGCGAGGCCGGGATCGCGCCCGACGCGGTGGACGTGGTGTTCACCGGCGCCGACCACGGCGTGGAACGTGGGGTGGAGCAGGACTACCAGCGGGCCCTGCCGGTCGCCGACGCGCTGCGCGACGAGGTGCTGCTGGCGTACGAGATGAACGGCGCTCCCCTGCTGCCCCAGCACGGCGCGCCGCTGCGGCTGATCGTCCCCGGCTGGTACGGCATGGCGCACGTCAAGTGGCTGCGCACGATCAGCGTGCTGACCCGGGAGTTCGACGGTTACCAGAACGCGGTGGCCTACCGGCTGCGGCGCGACGCCGACGACCCGGGGGTGCCGGTGACCCGGATCGAGCCCCGGGCGCTGGTCCGGCCGCCGGGTTTCCCGGATTTCATGTCCCGGGCCCGGGTGCTGCGGCCGGGGCCGTGCACGGTGGACGGACGCGCCTGGTCGGGGCACGGGCCGGTGGTGGCGGTGGAGGTGACCACCGACGGCGGGGCGAGCTGGTCACCGGCCACCCTGGACCCGCCGGCCGGCTGCGGGTGGTCGTGGCGACGCTGGCGGTACGAGTGGACGCCGCAGCCCGGCCGCTACGCGCTGGGGGCCCGGGCGACCGACGCGTCGGGGCGTACCCAGCCCGTGGAGCAGCCGTGGAACCGGGGTGGGTTCGCCAACAACCTCGTCCAGCGGGTGGACGTGCTCGTCGTCGCGGAGTGAGGCGGCCCGCTCCCGGCCCGACGTCGGCGGTGGGCGGCCGACGCGGGGCGGGGGTCAGCTACCGAAGCCCGAGTCGGCCGGCAGCGAGATGTCGGGCTTCTCCAGCTCCTCGACGTTGACGTCCTTGAACGTCATCACCCGGACGTTCTTGACGAAGCGGGCGGGACGGTACATGTCCCAGACCCAGGCGTCGTGCATCTCGACCTCGAAGTAGACCTCGCCGTCGGAGTTGCGCACGTGCAGGTCCACCTGGTTGGCCAGGTAGAAGCGGCGTTCCGTCTCCACCACGTAGGAGAACTGACGGACAATGTCGCGGTACTCCCGGTAGAGCTGCAGCTCCATCTCGGTCTCGTACTTTTCGAGATCTTCCGCGCTCATCGCACTCCGCCTTCCATGACCACATCTTCCCCCACCGGTGCCGGAGGCCGCGGCTGCTCGCCCAACGCCACGCCGACGGTACCCCCTGTCCGGCCCGAGCGCTCCATCGGCTCGGGAGCAGCTGCGCCGAGCGGCCGGCGGGCCCGGGGTGGGGTCCCCTCCCGGCCCGCGACGGCGGCCACGTTGACGTACGAGAACCGGTGCTCCACGCAGGGCCCCCGCTCGCGCAACGCCTCGGTGTGCTCGGCCGTGATGTACCCCTTGTGTTCGGCGAAGCCGTAGCCCGGGTGGCGTCCGTCCAGCTCCACCATGATCCGGTCCCGGGTGACCTTGGCCAGTACGCTGGCCGCCGCCACGCAGGCCGCCACCCGGTCGCCCTTCCAGACCGCCAGCCCCGGCACGTCCAGCCCGTCCACCCCGAAGCCGTCGGTGAGCACGTACTCCGGGCGGGTGGTCAGCGAGGCCAGGGCCCGGCGCATCGCGGCGAGGTTGCACACGTGCAGCCCCCGGGTGTCGACCTCCTCGGCCGGGACGACCACCACCGCGTACGCCAGCGCGCGGGCGACGACCTCGGCGTACACCCGCTCCCGGCTGGCCGGGGTGAGCAGCTTGGAGTCGGCCAGCCCCTCGATCTCGCCGCGTCGCCCCTCGGGCAGCACCGCGGCGGCGGCCACCAGCGGGCCGGCGCAGGCCCCCCGGCCGGCCTCGTCCGCGCCCGCGACGTGTCGGAAGCCGCGTCGTTGCAGGGCCCGTTCCAGCGCGTAGAGCCCCCCGTCGCGACGCACCACCGTGCGCGGCGGGGTCAGCACGACGCCTCCGACGCGAGCACCTGGGTGAGCAGGTCCACCAGGTCGGCGGGGTAGCACCGCTCGGTGGTGTCGGCCAGCTCGGCCGCCGACCACCAGCGGTGCCCGGTGACGCTGGCCCGTTCGATCGCGTCGAAGCCGGCCGTGTCGACCTCCCAGGTGGGCACCCGGACCACGAAGAACTCCTGTTCCTGGCGGTACCACACGCCGTCGAAGGGAAACTCGATCGTCTCGGAGCGGACCGACCCGCCCAGCTCGGCCGGCGTCAGCCGCAGCCCCGTCTCCTCGGCCAGCTCCCGGGCGGCCCCGACCGCCGGGGACTCCCCCGGGGTGAGCCCACCGCCGGGGGTGAACCAGTACCGGTGACCCGGGCGGGCCGGGTCGACGCCCGCGAAGAGCAGCACCCGGCCGGACGCGTCGACGAGCAGTACCCGGGCCGCACGTCGGGGGTGGAAGACGGTCACCGCATCAGCCTGCCAGACGGT
>NZ_JBMDWU010000598.1:0-5836 GCF_048594385.1 Micromonospora sp.
AAACATCTTTCACGATGGCGGGGGGCGCCCCCCCCGCCGCGTGCTTCGCGGGGGGGCCCGCCCCCGTTCTGATCTGTTGCGGTCAGCCGCGGCCCGGCCGACGGCCCCGGTACCACCGGCCGCCGCCACCGCCGCGCGGCCCGCTGCCGACGCCGGCCAGGTAGAGCGAGAGCAGCAGCAGGCCGATCAGGACCAGGGTGTTCCAGTTGAACAGGTCGGGGGCGCCGAAGTTGGTGTTGAGCAGGTCCAGCAGGAGCGCGAAGCCGAACACGACGGCCGCGAGGATGGCGAGCATGGTTATGTCCTCCGGTAGGGGGTCCCAGTAGGTCGGCCCCGATGTACCCAAACGGTCGACTCGTCAATCTCCATCGTGGAGATCGGCGTCGCCGGGGCGTCCCGCCCGGCCGGGTTCTAGGCTGCTTGCATGATCGACACCGACCGGGAACTCGCCGGCCGGGCGGCCGTCCTCGCCGCCACCGACCACCACCCGTTCGTCCGGCACGCGGTGCGGCTCGACGACGCGCCCCGCGCCTGGGCCCGCGACGGCGCGGTGGCCTGGCTGCTCCCGGCTGCGGGGACCGACCGGGCCGGCGGCGTGGTCGGCCCGGTCGACGCGGCGGTGGGGCTGGTCGCGGCGCTGGTCGCCGACGGGGCCGTGCGCCCGGGGCAGTACCTGCAGTTGCCCCGGGCCGACCGGAGGCTGCTGGTCGACCGGTTCGCGGCGACCCGGGTCGACGACTGGGACTTCCTCTGGACCACCGCCGCCCCACCCCGGCAACCCGGGCAGGAGCGGGTGGTCCGCCTCGGTCGGACGGACCACCCGGCGCTGGTGGCGCTGATCGACGACGCCTTCCCCACCTCCTCGTCGCGCCCGCAGGACCCGACGGTCACCGGCTGGTACGGCATCTGGGAGGCCGACCGCCTGGTCGCCTGCGGCGCGGACCGCAGTCGCGGCGACATCGGCTTCCTCGCCGGGCTCACCGTGGCCCGCGACCGGCGGGGACGGGGGCTGGGCGCGGCGCTGACCGCCGGGATGATCCGGGCCCTGCTCGCCCGGTACGACCACGTCGCGCTCGGCGTCTACGCCGACAACCTGGCCGCGCTGCGGCTCTACCGTCGGCTCGGCTTCACCGGCACGCTACGGCGCAGTTCGGTGTGGCTCGGCTGAGGCCGCCGCGCCGGCCGGCTGGACACCCCCGGCTGCGGGCCCGGCCGGTTCAGGCCCGGCCGGTTCGGCCCCGGGTCCGGTTCCGGCCGGACCGGTCGCCGGTCCGGTTCCGGCGGGCGTGGCCGGGGTGGCCCGGCGGCCGGCCCACCAGGCGGGCAGGTAGAGCGGGGCGGCCACCGCCAGCGCGACCGCGCCGACCACCATCGCGGTGCCGACCCCGGAACGGTCGGCCAGGGCGGTGAGCAGCACCGCGCCGAGGGCGAACCCCGGTTGCCCCATCATCGAGTTCAGCGAGATGACGCTGGTCCGGTAGGGCCCGTCGACCTGCCGGTGCAGCAGCCCCAGGTGCAGCGGGTTGGATGCGCCGTGCACGGCATAGCAGGCCAGGTAGGCGACCAGCACCCCGGCGGGCCCGGCGAGCAGCCCCATGCCGAGCACGGTGACGCCCTGCAGGATCCGCAGCAGCCCGGCGGCGGGGGCGGCGCCGAGCCAGCGCAGCAGCAGCGGGGTGGCCGCCGCGCCGGCCGCCGAGACCAGCCAGGCGGCCGAGTTCGCCGGGCCGAGCAGCGCCGCCGCCCGCTCGGGGTCGCCGACCACGTCGGCGAGCCGGACCGGCAGCAGCGACTCGAAGGTGACCATGCCGAAGCCCCAGAACAGCTCCACCGACACCAGGGCCAGCAGCACCCGGGAGCGGCGCAGCAGGCCGACGGCCTGCCCGACCATCCGGGGCGCCGCCACGACCGAGGCACGCAGCGCGCCGGCGCCCCGGGCGGGGCCGGTCTCGACCAGCAGGATCAGCAGGACGACCAGGGCGACGGCCTGCAGAGCGGCGGCGACCAGCACCGGCACGGTCAGGGCGCTCACCGGACCGACCGGTCCGAGCGCGATGAGGCCGCCGCTGAGCAGCGCGCCACCGGCGATGGTCACGCCCGCGACGGTGCCGGCGAAGCCGAGGCCGGGCTCGTAGTCGGCGTCGCGGTCGGCGGCCAGGGTGGACTCGACGTACCAGGAGTCGAGCGGGCCGCTGTCGAGTGCCCGGTAGACCCCCTGCAGGGCCCAGACCAGAAAGAACAGGGCGAACGAGTCCGCCACCGCGAACAGCCCGAGCGACAGCAGGCTCACCGCCCAGGCGGTGACCAGGACCACCCGGCTGCCGAGCGCGTCGGCCAGGCCACCGGTGGGCAGTTCCAGCGCCAGCACGACCAGGCCCTGGGCGGTGGAGACCAGGCCGATCTGGGACAGCGTCAGGCCGCGTTCCTGCATCAGCAGGATCATCACCGGGATGGTCAGGCCGGTGGGCAGCCACCGCAGGCCGTAGAGGGTCAGATAGCGCAACCGGACCTGGCGTACGGTGAGCGCGGTCATCGGGGCCCCTCCAGCAGCGGGTAGGCGGCCAGGAACACCTGCACCGGGCGGGCCTGCGGATCGACGGGCGCGTGTTCCGTCTCGCGGCGGTACCGCTCCAGCACCTGCCACACCTCCGCCGTGAGCGCCTCGAGCCGGTCCGGTGCGACGGTCAGGAAGATGTCGCTCATGCCGATCGCGTCCCGCCACGCGGGGGTCGCCTCGTGCTGGGTGGCGAACCAGCGTTCGGCGTGCTCGACGAGCAGGCGTACCTGGTCGCCCTGGATCCACTCGATCGCGGCCCGCGCGTCGGGGTCGTCGTCGAAGTCGGTCGGTTCCCAGTTGGTGATCTCATGGGCCGCCTGCCACCAGCGCTGCCGGCCGGTCCCCCGGTCAGGGTCCTCGGTGACCAGCCCGACCTCGGCGAGCTGCCGCAGGTGGTAGCTGGTGGCGCCGGTGTTGGTGCCGAGCAGTTCCGCCAGGGTGGTGGCGGTGGCGGGCCCCTGCACCCGCAGTGCGCCGAGCAGCCGCATCCGCAGCGGGTGCGCCAGCACCCGCACCTGCCGCTTGTCGATCCGCACCTCGCGCGGCGCGGGTCGGGGGGTGGGTCCGTCGTTCGCCATGACCGCACAGTACCTGTGCACAGTTTCTGTGCACAAGAGTTGTGCACAGAAACTGTGCGACAGTCCTGGCGGACCGGTCGGACTCCGCCGCACGGTCGGTGCGGCAGTGGGCGGGGGGCGGGCAGAACAGAGGGCCAGGCGGGCCGTTGGGCCCGATGGGCCGGAGCGCCAGGCAAGGCGGAGGGCCAGGCGGGGCGGGCGGGGTCAGCCGGCGAGGAGTTCGGTGACGCCGCGCAGCCGGGTCCGGAGCAGACCGGCCGCGCGGGAGGAGTCCAGGCGTACCTGTGTCGGGCGGACCAACCCCGACGACCGCCCGGTGGCGGTCGTCATCCCACCCGGGTCGAGCCCGTCGCGCCGGGCGACCAGCAACCCCAGTTCCGCCCGGCTGACCGCGTCGGGGCCGGCGACGTTGAGCGGCCCGGCGTACGACGACGTGGCCAGCTCCAGCACGGCGCCGGCCAGGTCGGTCACGTCGATCGGGCAGCGCAGCTCGTCGGTGAACAGGACGGCCCGCCCGGCGAGCGCCTCCCGGCAGAGCCGGATCTGCTTGCTGCCCTCCCCCACGATCAGCGAGGTACGCACCAGCGCGGCGGACGGGTCGATCGCCCGGACCGCGGTCTCCGCCGCCGCCTTCGCCGCACCGTAGCCGTGGATCGGGCTGGGCGGCTCGTCGTCGCCGTACGGTTCGGGACGTCCACCGTGCAGCGCGTCGCTGGACAGGTGCACCAGCCGCGCCCCCACCTCGGCCGCCGCGTACGCGACGTGCGCCGCCCCGTCGGCGGTGACCGTCCAGTCGTCGGCACGGTACGCGGTCCCGACGACGGCGTCCGGGCCGACCTCGGCGACCAGTCGGCGCACCGCGTCCCGATCGGTCACGTCCAACCGACGTGTCCCGACGCCCGGCACGGCGACCCGGCCGCAGTGGCAGGTTCCCACCACCGACCACCCGGCAGCGGCCCCCCGCCGGCACACCTCACCCCCGAGAAACCCGCTCCCTCCCACCACGAGCAACCGCATCCCACCACTCCCCCGTCACGATCAAGAGGTTTGCGTCACCTCGGAGAGCGATGATGACGCAAACCTCTTGATCAACGATGCCGGGTGGGCCGGACCGGGCTCCGGGTGGGTGGGTCAGACCGGGTCGGCGACCGGGGCGGCCGGGCCGGCGGTGCCGGTGGACGCGGTGGCGGCGGGCTTGGGCTTGGCGTCGATGCCGGCCTCGGCGCGCTGCTGCCCGGTGATCGGGGTCGGGGCGCCGGTCAGCGGGTCGAAGCCGCCCCGGGTCTTCGGGAAGGCGATCACCTCGCGGATCGAGTCGGCCCCGGCCAGCAGCATGCAGACCCGGTCCCAGCCGAACGCGATGCCGCCGTGCGGCGGGGCGCCGTACTTGAACGCCTCCAGCAGGAAGCCGAACTTGTCCTGCGCCTCGGCGGGGGTGATGCCGAGCAGGTCGAAGACCCGCTGCTGCACGTCGCCCCGGTGGATACGGATCGAGCCGCCGCCAATCTCGTTGCCGTTGCAGACGATGTCGTACGCGTACGCCAGCGCCCGGTCCGGGGCCTCCTCAAACCGGTCGACCCAGTCGGCGTTCGGCGAGGTGAACGGGTGGTGCACGGCCGTCCAGCCGCCCGCTCTGCCGTTCTCCTGGTCGGAGGCCGGCTCGAACATCGGCGCGTCGACCACCCAGCAGAACGCCCAGGCGCTCTCGTCGACCAGCTTGGCCCGCTTGGCGATCTCGATCCGGGCCGCGCCGAGCAGTTCCTGCGCCTCCCGGGTGTTCGTGCCGGCGGCGAAGAAGACCGCGTCGCCCGGCTTGGCCCCGACCGCGTCGGCCAGGCCGCCCAGGTGCTCGGCGGAGAGGTTCTTGGCCACCGGCCCGCGTGCCTCGCCGGTCTCGGCGTCCAGCACCACGTACGCCAGGCCACGCGCGCCGCGCGCCTTGGCCCAGTCCTGCCAGCCGTCGAGTTCCTTGCGGGTCTGCGCCGCCCCGCCCGGCATCACCACCGCGCCGACGTAGCCGCCCGCGTCGATCGCCGCGGCGAAGACCCGGAAGGCGGTGCCGCGCAGGTAGTCGGTCAGCTCGGTCAGCTCCAGGCCGTAACGCAGGTCGGGCTTGTCGGAGCCGTACCGGGCCATCGCGTCGTGCCAGGTGATCCGGGGGATCGGCCGGGAGATCTCGTGACCGGCCAGGTCCTTCCAGAGCGCCCCGACGATCGCCTCGCCGAGGTCGATCACGTCGTCCTCGGTGACGAAGGACATCTCGATGTCGAGCTGGGTGAACTCCGGCTGCCGGTCGGCGCGGAAGTCCTCGTCGCGGTAGCAGCGGGCGATCTGGTAGTACCGCTCCATGCCGCCGACCATCAGGAGCTGCTTGAACAGCTGCGGCGACTGCGGCAGCGCGTACCAGCTGCCGGGCTGGAGCCGGACCGGGACCAGGAAGTCGCGCGCGCCCTCGGGGGTGGACCGGGTCAGCGTCGGGGTCTCGATCTCCAGGAAGTCCCGCTCGTGCAGCACGGTGCGGGCGAGCTGGCTGGCGCGCGAGCGCAGCCGCAGCGCGTTCGCCGGGCCACTGCGGCGCAGGTCCAGGTAGCGGTAGCGCAGCCGGATGTCGTCGCCGGCCTCGACCTGGTCGTCGACGGGCAGCGGCAGCGGCGCGGCCTCGGAGAGCACCTCCAGCGCGCTGGCGGTCACCTCGATCTCG
>NZ_JBMDWU010000599.1:0-1976 GCF_048594385.1 Micromonospora sp.
TTTCGGCTCTGTGGGGTGTCAGGGCAGCCAGGTGCATGGCTGGCCATTGTTAGCGCCTATCAGATCGAGGGCCGCCGGCGGGGGGCCGGGGGGGGGGGGGGGGGGGCGGGGGGGGTGTGGGGGGGGGCGGGGGGGGGGGCGGTGGGGTGGTCGGCGGTGGCGTCGTCGTGGGCGGGGGTGTCGTCGGGCTGACCACGCCGGTGCAGGTCGTCCCGTTGAGCGCGAACGACGTGGGTACGGGGTTGGTCCCGCTCCACGCGCCGTTGAAGCCGATCGTGGTGGACGCGCCGGTGTTCAGCGCGCCGTTCCAGCTCAGGCTGGCCGCCGACACCCGGGCACCGGACTGCGACCAGGTGGCGCTCCAGCCCTGGGTGACCCGCTGGTCGGTGTCCGGGAAGTCGAACGTCAGCGTCCAGCCGGCCACCGCCGAGCCGAGGTTGGTGATGGCGACGTTGCCGCTGAACCCGCCGTTCCACTGGCTCTGCACGGTGTAGGTGACCGCACAGCCCGAGGCCGCGGCCGAGGCGGGCAGGGTGGCCGCGGTCAGGCTGGCGGCCACCAGTGTGCCGGCGGCTGTCGCCGCCAGCAGGGCATGACGACGTGTCATGAAGCTCTCCTAGGCATAGAGGGGAGCGTCGATGGGAGCGCGCCTGCGAGCTTTCTTTATTCGCCTTACTAAGTCAAGCATATCGATGCCGTTTCGACGGATAGCCAGGTGGAACCGTTTCCCGCGCTACCCGGGCGGGCCCGTCGTGCCCCGGGCGACCACCGTCTCGGTGGCACACCAACGCTGCGGCACCGTCTCGCCGGCGACCAGCCGCAGCACCGCCTCACCGACCGACTCGCCGAACGAGTGCACGTCGAGGCTCATCGTGGTCAGCGCGGGCGACGCCAGGCGGCACAGGCTGGAGTCGTCCCAGGCGATCAGGCTGACGTCCCGGGGGACCCGGTCACCCCGCTCGGTGACCGCGTGCAGGCCCGCCACCGCCATCAGGTCGTTGTCGTAGATGATCGCGGTGGGCGGTTCGGGCCCGTCCAGCAGTCCGGTGGTCAACCGCGCCCCCGACTCCGCCGAGTAGTCACCCGCCACCACCACGGCGTCCACGGCCGACTCCGCCGCCGCCGTCAGCATCGCGGCCGTACGGGTCCGGGTGTGCAGCAGCGCGTCCGGCCCGCTGATCCGGGCCACCCGCCGGTGCCCCAGGGCCACCAGGTGCGCCAGGGCCGCCCGCATCGAACCGGCGTCGTCGCGGCGTACCGCCGGGTTGTCGTCGGTGGGCTCACCCGCGACCACCACGGGCAGCCGCAGGTCCCGCAGCACCGCCGGCCGGCGGTCGTCGACCGACGGGTTCACCAGCACGACCGCGTCGACCAGCCGCTGCCGCGCCCACCGGCGGTACGCGGCGATCTCGGCGTCGTGGTGCGCGACGACGTGCAGCAGCACCGACCGGCCGTGCGCGGCGAGCCGCTCCTCGATGCCCGCGATGAACTCCATGAAGAACGGCTCGGTGCCGAGCAGGCGGGGCGGCCGGGCCAGCACCAGCCCCACCGCGCTCGTGCGCCACGTGTCGTCCATCGCGTACCCCCGGGTCCCTCAGCCTGCCGATTCGGTGAGCCGGACCCGCCGGCCGGGCACCTGCTCGGGCGGGCGTGGCCCGTGGCCCGGCGGGACCAGCTCCGATTCGAGGACCAGGGCGGCCGCGCCGACGGCCGAGGCCGTCGCGGCGGAACGGGAGAGCCGGACGTCGACGGTGTGCGTGCCCCGGGCGAAGCAGGCGCGCAGTTCGTGCCGGACGATCGGCAGGTACACCGACCCGGCGGTGGCCAGGCTCGGCCCGGTCAGCACGAGCACCTCCAGGTCCATCAGGTTCGCCAGCGTCCGGGCGGCCACCCCGACGTGCCGGGCCGACCGCTCCAGCAACGCCAGCGCGTGCGGCTCACCCCGGCGCGCGGCCCGGCTGATCGCGGCGAAGTCG
>NZ_JBMDWU010000006.1:0-5395 GCF_048594385.1 Micromonospora sp.
GGGGACGTACATCTTCCCGCCGAAGCCGTCGCTGCGGCTGGTCGCCGACACCTTCGCGTACTGCCGCAAGGAGGTGCCGAAGTGGAACACCATCTCCATCTCCGGCTACCACATGGCGGAGGCCGGCGCGACGCCCGCGCACGAGATCGAGTTCACCCTCGCCAACGGCGTGGAGTACGTCCGGGCCGCGTTGGCCGCCGGGCGGGCGGTGGACGACTTCGCCCCCCGGCTGTCGTTCTTCTTCGTGGCCCGCACCACCCTGCTGGAGGAGATCGCGAAGTTCCGGGCCGCCCGGCGGATCTGGGCCCGGCTGCTGCGTGACGACTTCGGCGCGAAGGACCCGAAGTCGATGATGCTGCGGTTCCACACCCAGACGGCGGGGGTGCAGCTCACCGCCCAGCAGCCCGAGGTGAACCTGGTCCGGGTGGCGATCCAGGGGCTCGCCGCGGTGCTCGGCGGCACCCAGTCGCTGCACACCAACAGCTTCGACGAGGCGATCGCGCTGCCCACCGAGAAGGCCGCCCGGCTGGCGCTGCGCACCCAGCAGGTGCTGGCGTACGAGACGGACCTGACCGCCACCGTCGACCCGTTCGCCGGGTCGTACGTGGTGGAGGCGATGACCGCCGAGATCGAGGCGGCGGTCAACGACCTGATGGACCGGGTCTTCGACCACGGTTCGGCGGTGGACGCGATCGAGGCCGGGTTCCAGAAGCGGGAGATCGAGCAGTCGGCCTACCGGTTCGCCCAGCAGATCGACGCGGGGGAGCGGGTGGTGGTCGGGCTGAACCGCTTCCAGATCGACACCGAGGAGCCGTACGAGCCGCTGCGGGTGGACCCGACGATCGAGGCGACCCAGGCGGAGCGGCTGGCCCGGCTGCGGGCCGAGCGGGACGGCGCGGCGGTCGACCGGGCCCTGGCCGAGCTGCGGGCCGCCGCCGAGGGCGACGAGAACGTGCTCTACCCGATGAAGGAGGCGCTGCGGGCCCGCGCCACGGTGGGCGAGGTCTGCGGCACGCTGCGCCAGGTCTGGGGGACGTACCGTCCGAGCGACCGCTTCTGATCCCGGCCGGACCGCCGCGGTCCGGCCGGTGCACCGCCCGCGACCCGACGGGCGCGCCGCCGCCCGACGTTGATCCACACGGCGACCTCCGCCGGCAGCCCGCTGCCGGCAGGGGTCGCCGTCGTCGTCCGGTCGGGGCCGTTAGGGGTCGCCAGGCGAGAGGGGCGGGGCTACCGTCGGTGACAACCTGGCGGTGGTGTGACGGTCGGTTCGTCCGGCTGGTGGGTGGTCCGCGCGGCCGGGGCGTGCGGTGCGGGGTTCGTGGGTAAACCCGTGCGGGTGAACGGGACGGACAGCATGTCCGGGCGGGCCCGGAGACGCCGTGTCACCGTCGGGAACCGGTTGACCACCCGACGGCGTCGGCTAATTGTCGGACCGGCGGCCAACCGGGGCGACCAATGCGACAATTCGGATACGACGGCCCCGGATCGACGCCGATTTCGCGACCGCCCAATCGGTTACGCGTTGTAGGAGGTGGGGGGCAGATGACGGCGTCCGACCGCGATCTACCTGCTGTCCCGCAGATATTCGAGCCCTCTCACCAGGGCTTACGTGACGCTGTGCGCTCTGATCGCTACCGTAACGAGGTTGCGCAGCGTCACCATCGGAGGTCTAGGCTGTCTGCTGTCCTCCCTGAAGATCCATCCATTTCTAGTGATCGAGAATTCGACGTGACGAGTGCGTTGACGCTGCCGAACGGCAGCCAGCTGGCGTCGTCCTGGCCGGAGGCGCCGTCCGGGTCCCAGCCCCTGCCCCACGATCTGGATCACCTGCTCGCGCTGCGGGTGCCCGGTCTGATCGCCACCCGCCGCCACCTCCACTCCCACCCGGAACTGTCCGGGGAGGAGTTCGAGACGGCGGCGCTGATCGCCCGGGAACTCACCCTCGCCGGGTTGCACCCCCGACTGCTGCCCAAGGGCAACGGGGTGATCTGCGACATCGACGGGCGGCCGGACGGTCCGGTCGTCGCGCTCCGCGCCGACATCGACGCGTTGCCGCTGACCGACCCCAAGGAGGTCCCCTACCGGTCCACCGTGGAGGGGGTCTGCCACGCCTGCGGTCACGACGTGCACACCGCGGTGCTGCTCGGCGTCGGCATGCTGCTGGCCCAGCTCGCCGACGCGGGCCAGCTCGACGGCCGGGTCCGGCTGATCTTCCAGCCGGCCGAGGAGATCCTGCCCTGCGGCTCGCTGGAGGTCATCGAGGCCGGTGGCCTGGAGGACGTCGTCCAGATCTTCGCGCTGCACTGCGACCCCAACCAGCCGGTGGGGAAGGTGGGGCTGCGGGTCGGCCCGATCACCGCGGCGGCCGACAACGTCACCGTGAGACTCAGCGGGCCCGGCGGGCACACCGCCCGTCCGCACCTGACCGTCGACCTGGTCGACGCGCTCGGCCGCCTGGTCACCGAGGTTCCGGCCCTGGTCACCCGCCGGGTGCCGGCCAACAGCGGGCTGCTGCTGGTGTTCGGCCACGCCTCGGCCGGCACCCGGTACAACGTCATCCCGTCCGAGGCGTGCGCGGCCGGCACCCTGCGGGTGATGGACCGCGACACCTGGGAGCGGGCCCCCCAGATCGTCGCTCAGGTCGTCCGGGACGTCATCGCGCCCACCGGCGCCACCGTCGACCTGGAATACCTGCGCGGCCGGCCGCCGGTCAGCAACGACGCCCGCGCCATCGGCATCCTCACCGCCGCCACCGCCGCCGCGCTCGGCCCGGAGGGGATCGCGGAGACGCCGCAGAGCATGGGCGGTGAGGACTTCTCCTGGTACCTCGAACACGTCCCCGGCGCGTTGGCCCGGCTCGGCGTCGGCCGGGTCGGCGGCCCCACCGTCGACCTGCACCGCGCGTCGTTCGACGTCGACGAGCGGGCCATCCCGGTCGGGGTGCGGCTCATGGTGCAGACCGCGTTGCGGGCACTGGCGGCGGTCCGCTAGACACCGGCGGGTGGCCCCCGCCGCCCGGTCCACCAGGCATCGGCGGGTGTCCCCCGCCGCCCGGTCCCACCGGCGGCGCGGGCCGCCGCTGGCGGCGTCGCCGACGCAGCAGCACCACGGCCACCGTCACGGGCAACCCGATGAGCAGCAGCCAGGGCAGCAACGCCCCCAGCACGGTGAGCAGCACGCCCATCGAGGCGAGGAAGACGGTCCAACCACCGCGCAGGCCCACCATGAAACCGGTCCGGTCCTCCTCCTGCCCGTCGTCGGCCGTCGAGGCGTCCCGGCCGACGAAGGTCACCGTGACCGTGGAGAGCGCCGTCAGGTCGGCCAGCCGACGCTTCTTCGCCTCCAGCGAGGCCAGATCCGCCTCCCGGCGGCTCACCTCGTTCTCCAGCGAGACCAGCTCGGACACCGTGTTGGCGCGGGCCAACAGCCGCCGGGCACTGTCCACCCGGGCCCGCTGCGTGGTGATCCGGGCGTCCAGGTCGACGGTCTCCTCGGTGACGTCCTGGGTACGGATCTCGCGGCGCTGCTGCCGTCCGTAGGTGGCCAGCTCGTCGACGAGCGCGGTGAACTTCGCCGCCGGCACCCGCAGCTCCAGTTCCGCCTGCGCGGACGCCGAGACGCTGCGCCGCTGGTCCCCGCCGACGAACCCGCCGGTGGCGGTGACCGCCGCCACCGCCCGCCGTGCCGCCGCCTCCACGTCGTCCACCTGCACCCGCATCGTTCCGGTGTAGATGATCGCCCGCTGGTCGACGCGCAGGTCGGCAGCGCCCGTACCGGCCTGTCCCGCCGCCGCGTCCCGGTCCGGTGCCGCGCCCCCCGGCGCCCCCTGCGCCGGCGCCTTCTCCTGCGGCGCGGAACCGGCCGAACTGCCGTCGCGGTCGGCCGCCCCGCACCCGGCCAGCAGCAGCACCGCCAGCCCCATAGCCGCCAGGGCCCGCGCCCCGGTTCTCGCCGTCCTCAGTGTCATCCCCGCTCCCGTCGTCGTCCGTCCCCCCGGTTCCGGGGCGATAGCTCGGACGCGGCGCACGGCCGCTCCGGTTCCGGCAGACTGCGCTGAGGACATCACGATTCGATATTCGAGGAGTCACGATGCGGCTCACCAAGTACACGCACTCCTGCCTCCGCATCGAACGCGACGGGGCGGTGCTGGTCGTCGACCCCGGCGTGTTCAGCGAGGCGGCGGCGCTGGACGGGGCGGACGCGGTGCTGGTCACCCACGAACATCCCGACCACCTCGACGTGGCCGCGCTCACCCGGCGGCTGGACCGGGCACCACTGCCGGTGTACGGGCCGGCCGCGCTCGGGGCGGTCCTCGGCGACGCGGCGCAGGCCCTCACCCCGGTCGCCCCGGGCGACACCTTCACCGCCGCCGGCATCCCGGTCCGCGCCGTCGGCGGCCGGCACGCCGTCATCCACCCCGACATCCCGGTGGTGGAGAACGTCGGCTACCTGTTCGACGACACGGTCTACCACCCCGGCGACGCGCTGCACGTCCCCACCGACGTCGAGGTGCAGACCCTCTTCGCCCCGATCCACGCGCCCTGGTCGAAGTTCTCCGAGGTGGTCGACTTCATCCGGGCGGTCGCCCCGCGCCGGGCGTACGCCCTGCACGACGCGCTGCTCAACGACAACGGCTACGGCGTGCTCGACCGGCAGTACACGGCGCTGTCCCGCACCGACTACCAGCGGCTGGAGCCGGGCAGTCGGATCGACGCCTGAACCGTGGCCGTCGACGAGTCCGAGCTGGCCCGGCAGCTCTACCGCACCCCGCCCGACCGGTTCGTCGCCGCCCGGGACGCCGCCGTCGCCGAGGCCCGCCAGGCCGGCGACCCGGCCACCGCCCGGCGGATCGCCGGCTGGAAACGACCCACGGTGGCGGCCTGGCTGGTGAACCTGCTCGCCCTGGACCGTCCCGAACTGGTCGCCGACCTCGGGCCGCTGGCCGAGGCGCTGCGCACCGCCCAGCGTGACCTCAAGGGCCCCCGGCTGCGGGAACTGTCCGCCCAGCGGCGGGAACTGGTCGCCGCCCTGGTCACCGAGGTACGCCGGATCGCCGCCGGCCTTCCCGAGGCGCCGCCCGCTGCCCGGCTCCCGCTGGCCGAGGTCGAGGCCACCCTGCACGCGGCGCTCGCCGACGCCACGGTCGCCGAACAGGTCCGCACCGGACGGCTGCTGAAGGCGGTGCACCACTCCGGCTTCGGCGAGGTGCCCCGCCCGCAGCTCCGACTGGTCACCGGCGGCGCTGAGGCGGCTGCCGGTGGCGGGGTGGAGCGTGCCGGCGGCGGGGAGGCGGACGTCGTACCGCAGCGGGAGGCCGACCGGGGCGGGGCGCGACGGGCCCGGGACGCGCAGGCGGCGGCGCGGGCCGCGCGGGCCGAACGGGCGAAGCGCC
>NZ_JBMDWU010000060.1:0-7178 GCF_048594385.1 Micromonospora sp.
ACCGGGGAGCCCGCTACCACGGCGCCATCCAACTGCTGGTGGAGCCGACCGGTCGACGGATGGCCGGGAAGTGGGTCGGGTTCGGTAAGGACATGGACGTCAACACCGGCCCCTGGGAGCTGACCTTCCAGGACGCCTCGACCTCCAAGGCGACGCTCGACCGCTACAACACCCCGCCAGGGTAGGCACTGCGGTCAGAGCGTGTCGTAGACGTCGCTGCGGTGACCGAGGTGGACCACGGACGATCAACTCCTGATCGCGGACCGTGTAGACGATGCGATGGTTGCCGACGCGGATTCGGAGCAGCCCGGGATAGCCGGTGAGTGCCTTGACTTCAGCAGGGCGCGGCTCGGTGGCCAGTGCGGCGATAGCGGCGACCAGGCGCGCCTGCACGGGGCGGTCCAGTTTGCGCAGCAGCTTGGCGGCGTCGCGCTCGATGTGAACGGTGTGTCGGTGTGGTCACAGGCCCAACTCGCGGCGCAGTTCGGTCAGCGGAACGGGCGTGTCGCCCTCGTCGATGCGGGCCAGGGCCTCCCGGGCGGCAGCGACGTCGGCGGCATCCTCGGCGCGTTCGATCGCCTCGGCCAGCTCGGCGGGGACGATGGCGGCCAGTCGCTGCCCACGCCGGGTGACGTAGGTGATCCGCCCGGCGTAGTGGGCGCGGGAGACAACGTCCGCAAGACTGTCGCGGGCATCGGAGATCGGCAGTTCGGCGGCGGGCTCGCTCATGGCATCAATTGTACAACTCGTACGATTCGTACGAGCCTTGACGGGCGCAGCCAGCACCCCACAGCGTGCCCCACGAGAGCCGACGGGCTCCCTTCCGATCGGCGTCGGGAGGGAGCCCGGTTCCGGCTCAGTGTGACGTCACTGCTTGACGTGGGCGTTGACGAACGAGGGGTAGCCGAAGACGCTGGAGTTGAACACCCCGCCCACCTTCGAGCCGTGCACCGCGTAGGCCACGTCCACGAAGAGCGGCACCACCGGGGCGTACTCGGTCATGATCCGCCGGTCGAGCTTGCCCCACTCGGGCCCCTGGTCGGCCGGGGGCATGGCCTGGATGCGGTCGATCTCGGCGTTGACCGCCGGGTCGTTGAAGTACGCCTGGTTGCTGTTGCCCTCGGCCTTGATCGTGCGGCCGTCGTAGAGCACCGGCAGGATCGACGCGCCGCTGGGCCAGTCGGCGGCCCAGTTGCCGATGTAGAGGTCCCACGGGTTGTTCTTCTTCTTGATCTCGTCGAGTTTCGCGTCGTCCGGGATGTTCCGCAGCGTGATCCTGAATCCGGCACGTTCCAGGTTGGCCTTGAGCTGGGTGCCCATCTGCTGCTCGGTGGTGTTGTCGGCCACCCCGAGAACCAGCTCCGGGGTCTTGCCGGCGAGCAGCTCCTTGGCCTTGTCGATGTCGCCGTTGGCACCGGCCGGGTAGGCATCGTACGCCTGGTAGCCGATGGTGGACGGCGGCATCAGGGTGGTCATCGGCTGGGCGACGGTCTGCCCGCCGAGCGCCTTGACCAGGCCGTCGCGGTCGATGGCGTAGTTGAGCGCCCGGCGGACGGCGAGGTCGGTGACCCGCTGGTTGTTGATGACGAGCTGGTTGGCGCTCGGCGTCGGCGACAGGACGCTGCGCGACTTGAGACCCCGGTCCTGGGCGACCCGGGCGACCAGCGAGGCCGGCACGTAGTTCCAGGCCAGCGCGCTCTGGTCGGTGCCGTCGTCGGCGATCACCCGGTTGACGGCCGCGTCGGCGGTCGGCCCGAAGGTCCAGACGAACTGGTCCGGGTACTGGTGGCGGACCGGGTCGGTGGCGGCGTCCCAGTGCGGGTTGCGGTCCAGGGTGAGCTGCACCCCGGCCTGGTTCTTGGCGATCTTGTACGGCCCGGAGGAGAACGGCCGCTGGTCCAGGTTGACGCCCGTGTCCTGGTCCGGCCGCAGCGGCGCGGTGGTCGGCAGCGAGACCGCGAACGGCAGGTCGCAGCGCGGCTTGGCGAACTCGAACCGCAGCGTCTTCGCATCCGGGGTGGTCAGCCCCGGCGGCAGCGACGTCTTGTTCTTCCGGAAGTCCCACTTCGTGTCGTACTGCGGGGTGTCGGCCAGCCACTCCTGGAGGTAGGTGGGGCCGCCGGTCAGGTCCGGGTCGAAGGAGCGGGCGATGCCGTACGCGATCTCCTTGGAGGTGATCGGGCTGCCGTCCTCGAACTTCACCCCGTCCTTGATGGTGAACTCCCAGACCCGGCAGTCGCTGTTCACGTTGTTGCCCGGGTTCTGCGCCAGGTCACCGACCAGGACCAGGCCACCGTTGCCGTCGTCCTTCCAGGTGGTCAGGTAGCGGGCGAACAGCGGGTTGGCCATCAGGCCGGCGAACGAGTACGTCCGCTGCGGGTCCAGGTGGGAGATGGGGGTCTCCCGGATGATGGTGAGGGTGCCGCCCCGGGTCGCCCCGTCGACCTCGGCGGCGGGGCCCTGGGAATCCTTCGGGTCGGTGGCGATCACCCCGGTCTGCTGCCGGTCGGTGTCCACGGTGGTGCCCTCGCCCGTGTTCTCCGAGCAGGCCCCCAACGCCACCACCAGGGCGATCGCCCCGCCGACGGCGGCTGCTGCGCGTGGTCGCATCTCCTACCTCCTCCACCCGGCCAGCGGCGGAGGTGACCGCCGACGTCCGGGATCGTCAAGAAGAAAAACTTCGGACTGTTTAGCAGATTGCGGTAACTTCCACCGTCCGACGGGCCGGTCAGCGCAACCGCACCCGGGGGTCGATCGCCGCGTACAGCAGGTCCACCAGCACGTTCGCCAGCACCACGAAGACCGCCGCGATCAGCACGGTCGCCATGATGGTGGGCAGGTCACCGGCGCGCACCGCGTCGACCGCCGTACGCCCCATGCCGTTGAGGCCGAAGGTCGTCTCGGTGATCACCGTGCCGCCGAGCGCACCGCCGACGTCCAGGCCGGCGATGGTCACCACCGGCGTGATCGCCGCGCGCAGCGCGTGCCGCCCGTACACGGTGCGTCTGGCCAGGCCCTTGGCCCGCGCGGTGCGAACGAAGTCCTCCGACAGCGTCTCCAGCATCTGCGCCCGGGACAGCCGGGCGTAGATCGCGGAGAACAGGAACGCCAGCGCCAGCCAGGCCAGCACCAGCCCGCCGGCCCACCGCAGCGGGTCGTCGGACAACGGCGTGTAGCTCGGCACCGGCAGCCAGTGCAGCGTGTAGACGAACACCAGCAGCAGCACCGCCCCCACGAAGTAGAGCTGCAACGACGCCCCGGCCAGCGAGAAGCCGATCGCCGCCCGGTCCAGCCAGGTGCCCCGGCGCAGCGCCGAGACCATGCCCAGGCCCACCCCGAGCAGCAGCCACAGCACCGCCGCCGGGACGACGATGCTCAACGTCACCGGCAGCACCCGGGCGATGGTGTCGCTGACCGCCTCGTTGGACACGTACGACCAGCCCAGGCAGGGTGCGTCGCACCGGCCGCCCTGGGCGCTACCGAGATCCCGGCCGGTCACGATGCCCTTCATGTAGCCGGCGTACTGGCTGATCAGCGGGTCGCGCAGGCCCAGCTCCTGACGGACCCGCTCCAGCCGTTCCGGGTTGCAGTTCTTGGGACACATGCCGGTGACCGGGTCGCGGGGCAGGGCGAAGAACATCAGGAAGCTGAGCACGCTGACCGCGAAGAGCGTCAACGCCGCCGAGAAGAGCCGCTTGACCAGGAACCGCGCCATCGCCGGGCCCTCCTACCGGGACGACTTCGGGTCGAGCGCGTCGCGCAGCGCGTCACCGAAGAGGTTGAAGGCGAACACGAGCGCGAAGATCGTGATGCCGGGGAAGAAGACGTACGCCGGGTCGGTCTGGAGGTAGTCCAGGCTGCGGTAGATCATCCGGCCGAAGCTGGGGGTGGCGTCGGTCAGCCCGACGCCGATGAACGACAGCGCCGCCTCGCTGGTGATGTACGCCGGCACCGCCAGCGAGAAGGACACCAGGATCGGCGCCCAGAGGTTCGGCAGCAGTTGCCGGAACAGCATGTGCCCCAGTCCCGCGCCGCTGGCCCGCGCCGCCTCCACGAACTCCCGCTCACGCAGCGCGATCACCTGCCCGCGTACCAGCCGGGCGGTGCCCGTCCAGCCGAACAGCGCGAAGATGGCGATCAGCACCCCGATCTGGAAGGCGGCCGGCACCTCCTCCCGCTGGCCGTAGAAGCGCAGCGCGATGGTCGGCGTCAACGCCAACGCGATGATCAGGAACGGCATCGCCAGGGTCAGGTCGGTGACCCAGTTGACCACCGCGTCCAGCCAGCCGCCCAGGTAGCCGGCGACGGTGCCCAGCACGACACCGATCGCCGCCGTGGTCACCGCCGCCGCCACGGCGATGAACAGCGAGGTACGCAGCCCGTGCACCAGCCGGATGAAGATGTCCCGGCCCAGCCCCGGTTCCAGCCCGAACCAGTGTTCCCCGGTCACCCCACCGGCGTAGCCGAGCGGCATCCCGAAGCCGTCCAGCCGGGACTGGAACTGCTCCCGGGGACCGGTCCCGTACGCCCACTCGATCAGCGGCACGGCGAGCGCCACCAGCACGAAGAAGACCAGCATCCCGCCGCTGACCAGCCCGGTCCGGTCCCGCCGCAGCCGGGCCCAGGCGAGTTGGCCGGGCGAGCGCCCGACGAACCCGGAACCGGGCCGGTCGCCACCCGTCGCGGTCTCGGCCTCGACCAGCGTCGCCGGATCGACCGGGGACACACTCATGTCGCCACCTCCTCGGCGTCGCCGCCGATCCGATCCGCGCCGGCACCCACCACGGCGCCGCCCGGCCCGGCCGGCGGCGGTCCGGTCTCCGGGAAGTGGCAGGCGGTGGCGTGCCGGCCGCCGCCGTCGACCACCAGCGCCGGCTCCTCACGGGCGCAGACGTCCCGCGCCCGGGGACACCGGGTCCGGAACCGGCAGCCCGACGGCGGGTCCAGCGGCGTGGGCACGTCCCCGGTCAGCCTGATCCGTCCCGCCCCACCCGGCGCGGTCACCTCCGGGACCGCCGACAGCAGCGCCCGGGTGTACGGGTGCCGGGGAGACCGGTAGATGTCGTCCCGCTCGCCGATCTCCACGATCCGGCCCAGGTACATGACCGCGACCCGCTGGCAGAAGTGCCGCCCCACGGCCAGGTCGTGCGCGATGAACACGAACGCCAGGCCGAGGTCGCGTTGCAGGTCCCGCAGCAGGTTCACCACCTGCGCCTGGATCGAGACGTCGAGGGCGGAGACCGGCTCGTCCGCGACGATCAGCTTCGGCCGCAGGGCCAGCGCGCGGGCGATCCCGACCCGCTGCCGCTGCCCGCCGGAGAACTCGTGCGGGTAGCGGTTGTAGTGCTCCGGGTTCAGCCCGACCAGCTCCAGCAGCTCGCGGACCCGCGCCTTCACCCCGCCGGGCGGGTCGATCCCGTTGACCTGCAACGGCATCGCCACGATCCGCCCGACGGTGTGCCGGGGGTTCAGCGAGGCGTACGGGTCCTGGAAGATGATCTGGAGGTCCTGCCGTAGCGGACGCAGCTCACGCCGACGGGCGTGGGTGATGTCCCGGCCGGCGAACTCGATCGTCCCGGCGGTCGGCTCCAGCAGCCGGACGAGCATCCGGCCGGTGGTGCTCTTGCCGCAGCCGGACTCCCCCACCAGGCCCAACGTCTCGCCGGGCCGCACGTCGAAGTCAAGCCCGTCCACGGCCCGCACCAGCCCCCGCGACCGCAGGCCGGTGCGGACCGGGAAGTGCTTGGTCAACCCCCGCACCCGCAACAACGGCTCGCCCGCGACTGCGGGACTCCGCTGCGCCACGTTCCTCGCGCTCATGGCAGCCGCCTCTCGCCCGCGACTGCGGGACTCCGCTGCGCTACGTTCCTCGCGCTCACGGCAGCCGCCTCTCGCTCAGGGACCCGGCGGCCAGGCGGGTGCGGTCGTCGGCGGGCAGGTGGCAGGCGACCAGGTGGCCGTCCGCGCCGGCCGGGACGAGCTGCGGCACCTCGGCGCGGGAGCGGTCACCGGCGTACCGGCAGCGGGGGTGGAACGCGCAACCGGCCGGCAGGTCGATCAGCGAGGGCGGGTTGCCCGGGATGGGCACCAGGTCCGCGTCCGGGTCGCCGTGCAGCGACGGCACGCTGGAGAGCAACCCCCAGGTGTACGGGTGTTGCGGCCGGCGGAGCACCTGCGTCACGCTCCCCCGCTCGACTACCCGCCCGGCGTACATGACCAGCACGTCGTCGGCGACCTGGGCGACCACCCCCAGATCGTGGGTGATCAGCACGATCGCGGTGTGGAACTCGGCCTGGAGGTCGGCGAGCAGGTCGAGGATCTGGGCCTGCACCGTCACGTCCAGCGCGGTGGTCGGCTCGTCGGCGATGACCAGGGCCGGGTCGTTGACCAGCGCCATCGCGATCATCGCCCGTTGCCGCATCCCGCCGGAGAACTCGTGCGGGTACTGGTCGTAGCGGCGGGCCGGCTGCGGGATGCCCACCCGGTCGAGCATGTCCACGGCACGGGTCCGCGCCGCCCGCCGCCCCGACCGGGGGTGGTGCACCCGGTACGCCTCGGCGATCTGCCGCCCCACGCTGTAGTAGGGGTGCAGCGCGGAGAGCGGGTCCTGGAAGATCATCGCCACGTCGCGGCCGCGCAGCCGGCGTACCCGGTCCTCGCCAAGGCCGACGAGTTGCCGTCCGCCGACGCTGATCGTGCCGGTGACGGTGCCGCGTCGGGGGTCGTGCAGGCCGAGCACGGCCAGCGCGGTGACGCTCTTGCCGGAGCCCGACTCGCCGACGATGCCGAGCGTCCGGCCGCGCGGCACGGCGAAGGACACCCCGTCGACCGCGCGCACCACGCCGTCGGCCGTGTCGAACCGCACCCGTAGGTCGTCCACCCGCAGGTACGGGTCGTCGCCGCGCGGCGCCGGCACGGCCGGGCCGGCGTCGGGCCGGCCGGGCGGCGCTGCTTGCGGACTGTCCACGACCGCCTCCCTCGGGTTGTAGGGAACCTACAACAAACAGCCGAGGCTGAAAATAAGCTACGGACAGCGAGCTGGCGCCGGACCACAGCGTAGCGAGTCGATGACCCCACCGCGCGCCCTCGGCCGCCCTGTCCGAACCGGCCCGAACCGTCGCGGCCCGCGTCGCCGTGCGGTGTCGTCGCCCGCCGCTCGCACCAGGGGTGCGACCATG
>NZ_JBMDWU010000600.1:0-15737 GCF_048594385.1 Micromonospora sp.
CGCCGCGGCGGCCCCGATCCGTTCCCCGCCGCCGACCAGCACCGGCGGGCAGTCCCGCACCGGTACGGGCAGCGCGGCGGCAACTCCGCCGTCCGCCACGTACGCCGACGCCGCCCCGACGGCCGCCTGGACCGCCTCGGAGACCAGCGCGCCCCCGGCGAGCGCCACCGCGGCGGCGGAGGCGAACCGGTCCCCCGCCCCGCAGGTGTCCCCCTCGGCGCTGACCGGCGCGGAGACCATCAGCGGCGTCGCCCCGGCGGAGCAGAGCAGCGCGCCGTCGCCACCGAGGGTGACCACCACCGCGCCGGCCCGCCAGCGTTCCCGCAGCCCCTGGCCGGCGCGGGCGGCGACCGCCAGCCGGGACCCGCCCGGCGGCACCTTGGCCAGTTCCCGGGCCTCCGGCTCGTTCGGGGTGACCAGCCGCCCCCCCGGCACCGCGACCGGACCCCGGGGGTGCGGGTCCCAGACCACCGGGGCGCGGGTCGCGGCCCGCGCCGCCCGCAGCGCCGGCTGGCGGGCCACCCCCCGGCCGTAGTCGCTGACCAGCACGGCGGACGCGGCGGCCAGCAGCCGCAGCACGGCCTCGCTGGGCTCCCCGGGCGCGCCGGCCGCGCCGCCCCGGTCGTGGCGCAGCAGCACCCGGCCCCGGGCCCGCAGCCGGACCTTCTCCGGGGTGGCCCCGGCCAGCGGCAGGCCGTACACCTGCACCCCGGCGGCGGTGAGCAGGGAGCTGAGCCGGGCCGCCCCGGCGTCGTCGGCGAGCGCGGTCACCAGCGCCACCTCGGCGCCCGCGGCGGCGGCGAACACGGCGGCCAGGCCGGCCCCGCCGGGCCGGTCGGCGGCGGCCGTCTCGTCCAGCACCGGCACCGGCGAGTCGGGGCACAGCCGGTTCACCACCCCCTCGACGTCCCGGTCGAGCAGGGTGTCCCCGACCACCACCAGCGGGCCCCTCACGCCGGGTCCCCGCGTCGCCCGTCGGCCGCCGGGTCGACGACCACCTCCACCCCGGCCCGTACCGGCCCGCCGTCGGCCACCGGCCGGTCCGCCGCCCCGGGCGGGTCCACCGGGGGGCCGGCGGGGTCCACGGGCGGGGCCGGCGACGCGGCGGCGGTGGCCGCCGCCTGGCCGGCCAGCGCGGTCAGCGCCGTGGGCAACGCCCGGTCGACGTACTCGCAGAGCACGTGGGTGGAGACCAGGTGCAGTTCCTGCACCACCTGGCTGTCCGGCGAGGCGCCGCCCAGCGCCGCGTGGCAGGCGTCGGCGAGCGGGTTCGGTGTCGGGCCGGTGAACGCCCAGCAGCGCAGCCCGACCTCCCGGGCCGCCGCCACGGCGGCGAGCAAATTGCCGCTGGACCCGCTCGTGGACATCAGCAGCAGGACGTCGCCGGGACGGCCGTGGGCCCGCACCTGCCGGGCGAAGACCTCGTCGTAGCCGTAGTCGTTGCCGATCGCGGTCAGCGCGGAGGTCTCGGCGTGCAGGGCGATCGCCGACAGCGGCCGGCGCTCGTCGCGCAGCCGGCCGACCAGTTCGGCGGTGAGGTGCTGGGCCTCGGCGGCGCTGCCCCCGTTGCCGGCGACCAGCAACCGCCCGCCGCCGACCAGGATGCCGGCCAGCTCGGTGCCCCAGCGGGCCAGCAACGGCTCCGCCGCACGGTACGGCAGCAGCGCCTCGGCCAGCAGGGTCAGGTGCGCGTCGAGCAGGCCGGCCCGCGCCGCCCGGGTCGAGGTCGTCATCAGGCGACCACCCGGCTCGGCTTGCGTACGGCGGCGACCTCGGCGTACACCTCGGTCAACCGGTCGGCGGCGGTGGCCCACGAGTAGCTGCGGCGGGCCCGCTGCAACGCGGCGGTGGCGTAGCCGTAGCGGCGGGCCGGATCGCCGAGCAGGCCGGCCAGCGCTTCGCCCAGCGCCTGCGGGTCCCGGGCCGGCACCAGGTCACCGGTCACCCCGTCGACCACGGTGTCCCGGATGCCGCCGACCGCCGTGCCGACGACGGGCACACCGCAGGCCATCGCCTCCAGCGGGGTCAGCCCGAACGGCTCGTACCAGGGGGCGGCGACCAGCACGTCGGCCGACCGGTACCAGCGGCCCATCTCCTCCCGGGGCACCGCCCCGACCAGCCGGACCCGGTCGGCGACCCCGCAGCTACCGGCGAGCGCCCGCAGCCGCCGGGCGTACGGGTCGGTCTCCAGCAGCCCGGCGGGCGGCCCGCCGACGACCACGCACTCGGCGTCGGGCACCAGGGCCATCGCCCGGATCACCGTCTGGAAGCCCTTGCGTTCCACCAGCCGGCCGACGGTGAGCACCCGGGGCCGGTCGGCGTCGCGGTCGACGGCCGGGCCGAGCGGGGCGAAGGTGTCCAGGTTCACCCCGGACGGCACGACGGTCATCCTCGACCGGGGGACGCCGAGCCGGACCAGCTCCCCCACCTCGTCGCGGCACTGGGCGACGACCCGGTCGACGGCGCACCCCAGTTCCCGTTCGTAGCCGATCCGCCGGGCCGGGCTGGTGTCCTGCACCCCCTGGTGACGTCGCTTGACCGTGCCCAACGCGTGGTACGTCTGCACCACCGGCACCCCGGTCTGCCGGCCGGCGGCCAACGCGGCCAGCCCGCTCATCCAGAAGTGCGCGTGCACCACCTCGGGCACCCAGTCCCCGCCCCGCCAGCGGCCGGTGAGCCAGTGGCTGAACTCCTTCATGTGCGGCAGCAGGGCGTCCTTGGCGACCGGTTCGGCCGGCCCGGCGGGCACGTGCACCACCTCGTACCCGTCCGGGGCGCGCACGGCGATCGGCAGGTCGACGGCGTCGCGCCGGGTGTAGACCCGGACGTCGTGGCCGGCCGCCACCAGGGCGGCGGAGAGTTCCGCGACATGCGTGTTCTGCCCACCGGCGTCCTCACCGCCCAGCACGGCGAGCGGGCTGGCGTGCTCGGAGATCATCGCGATGCGCATACTTCCTCCTCCAGCAGGCGGTCCCAGTCGGCGAGGAAACGGTCCAGGCCGTAGCGGCCCAGTGCGGCGGTACGCGCCTGCGCGCCCGCCCGGCGGGCCTCGGCGGGGTCGGCGACGAACCGGGCGGCGGCGGCCAGCAGGGTGTCGACCCGGGTGGACAGCGCCCCCGCACCGGGGGGCACCGCCTGCACGGCCTCGGTGGTGGCCAGCGCGACCACCGGCATGCCGATGGTCATCGCCTCGATCAGGCTCAACCCGAGCGAGGTCCACCGGCACAGGTGCAGGTAGGCCCGCCGCCGGGCCAGCTCGGCGTGCATCCGGTGCTGCGGGACGTCGTCGTGGCTCCGCAGCCGGTCGGCCGGCAGTCCGAGGTGGTCGGCGAGCCCGGCCACCTTCATGCCGAAGACGTCCAGCGGGGCGATCTCGGCGAACCGGGCCAGCAGGTCGGTGCCGGTGATCCGGCCCCGGCGTACCGGCTCGTTGATCACCACGGCGAGCCGGTCCAGCTCACCGGTCCAGGTCACCGACGGCGGCACCACGCCGTGTTCGACGACGGCGGTGCGGGTGGACCCGTTGTCCCAGAACAGCTCGTTGAAGTGGGTGACGTGGGTGAGCAGCAGGTCGTCCCGGTCGGCCATCGGGTGCCGGGTGTTCGGCACGTCGCCCTTCGGGGTGTTGTGCTCGACGTAGACCGCCGGCACGGCCCGACCCACCGGCCGGCCGAGCCACTCGCCGGCCAGGTCGTGCTCCTCGGGGCGTTGCAGCAGCACCACGTCGACGTCGGCGTGACGCAACTGCTGCGGGGTCACCTCGACGGCGCTGTCCGGCCACGGGTAGGTGCGCGCCCGGCCCAGCCCGTACGGGCCCCGGTCGGGGGTGACCGGCACCAGGTAGCGGTGCTTGCCGTGCACGAAGGACGTGGTCCAGGAGCCGTGCACGTGCCAGAGCAGGATGTTCATCGGTCACTCCCCCGCCCTGCGGTCACCGGCGGCGCATCGGCCAGCGCGTCGGCGGGGACGCCGAGCAGGCGTACCGCGTCGAGGACCCGGCCCGGTTCGACGGCCGACAGGCAGGGGTGGCCGGGCACCGGGCAGACCGTGGCCCGGGTGTCCCGGCAGGGCGCGGCGGCGTCGCCCAACCGGACCGTCGGCACCCGGTAGGGCCCCCACTGTCCGTAGGGGACGGTGGGCGCGAACAGGCTGACCACCGGCACGCCCAGCGCGGCGGCCAGGTGCGCCGGCCCGGTGTTGCCGACCACCAGCGCACCGGCGTCGGCGAGCACCCCGGCCAGGTCGGCCAGACCCGTCCGGCCGCCCAGGTCGAGGCCGGTGTCGCCGGCCACCCGGGCGGTCAGCGCCGTCTCGTCGGGCCCGCCGGTGACCGCCACCCGGTGACCGGCGGCGGTGAGCGTCCGCACGATCCGGGCCGCCAGCTCGGGTGGCACGGCCCGGCTCGGCACCGCCGAACCGGGGTGCAGCACCAGGTACCCGGGGTCGCCGAGCCCGGCCGGCGGGGGCGGCACCCGGTCGGCGCGGACCCGCAGTCGCGGATCGTCGCCGGCCGGCAGCGCGAAGCCGGCGGCGGCGGCCAGCGACAGCGCCCGCTCCGGCTCGGGCAGCCCGGCGGGGACCCGGTGCCGCACGTCGAGCAGCGAGCCCGGGTAGTCGTCACTGATCGCGCTGACCCTCGGCACGCCGGCCAGCCGCAGCAGCAGCGCCAGCGGCAGCGGTGACTGGTGGAAGGAGGTGAACACGACCGCCTCGTCGGCGCGGACGGCACGCAGCCGGTCGGTGAGCCGGTCGATGTCCTGCGGGTCGACCGGGTCGGGTGCGCCGTCGATCCAGGGCAGCGGCCACTCGACGATCTCGTCGACACCGGGCAGCAGGGCGGCGGCGGCGCGGCCCCGGGGGCCGCAGAGCAGCACGACCCGCTCGGCGTACGCGGCGACGGCCCGCACGGCCGGGCCGGTGACCAGGACGTCCCCGGCGGAGTCGCTGCGGACCACCAGCACGGTGCCGGCCCGGCGCGGCGGTGACCCGGCGACCAGGGCGGACCGGGTCAGGATCAGCTCCACGGCGGCGGGCAGGTCGGCGGCGACCTGCCCGGCGGCGGCCACCTCGACCGCCCGGGTGGTCGGGGTGGGCACGAGCACCCCGGCGGCACCGGCCGCGGCGGCGGCCCCCAGGTCGGCGGCGATGTCCCCCACCAGCACGCAGCGCTGCGGGGTGGTGCCGAGCGCCCGAGCGGCGGCGTGCATCATGCCCGGCGCGGGTTTACGGCAGGCGCAACCGGCCCGCTCGTCGTGCGGGCAGCACTGCCAGGTGTCGAAGGGGCCGAGCAGTTCCTCGACCCGGGCGTTGACCGCCCGCAACTGGGCGGCGGTGAACAGCCCCCGGGCCAGCCCCGACTGGTTGGTGACCACGCCGAGCCGCAGCCCGGCGGCCCGCAGCCGGTCCAGCGCCGCCCGCGCGCCGGGCACCGGCCGTACCTTGTCGGGGTCGCCGTTGTACGGCACGTCCTCGATCAGGGTGCCGTCGCGGTCGAGCAGCACCGCGTCGTACAGTGCGCGGCCGTCCCGGCCAGCGACCGGGTCAACCCGGCCTGACCTGCGCTGATACGGCTCCGCGTCCCGTCGCACGGGCGGCGGGTTCCCGAGGCCCCGGGGAGTAAACCTGGCCCTACCGGGCGGTACGCCGCCCGGCCCGCGCCGTCTGTTCGCCCGCGTCGGTGCAGCGTTACCCGTCGGCCCGGAGAAGCTAACGCGACGGGTTAGGCCGGGCGGGCCCGGGTACTGGTCAGCGGTGGCAGTCGTGGAGAAAGTGATCGATGCACCCCCGCAGCAGGTCTTCGACGTGCTGGCCGACGGTTGGACCTACAGCGACTGGGTGGTCGGCACGGTGCACGTGCGTGACGTCGACGCGCAGTGGCCCCGGGTCGGCACCCGACTGCACCACCGGGCCGGCCCGTGGCCGTTCTCCCTGGAGGACGCCTCGACGGTGCTGGTCTGCGAACCGCCGCACCGGCTGGTGCTGCGGGCCGGCCGGTGGCCGGCCGGGGCGGCGCTCGTGGTGTTCACGCTGACCCCGGAAGGCGACGGCGCGACCCGGGTCCGCATCGGCGAGGACTTCGCCGCCGGCCCGTTACGCTGGGTCCGCAACAAGCTCAACGACCTGGTGCTGCACCAGCGCAACAAGGAGACGCTGCGCCGGCTCTCCGACATCGCCACCCGGCAGAAGGCCGACGAGCGCGCCGAACGGTGACCGGGCGGTCGCGGGGAGCCTCGGCGGGGTCCCGTCGGGCTTTTGGCTACCCTGTGGGGGAATGCCGACCCCGACTGAGGATGTCCGAGATGATCGAACCCGTGGAGCTGCCGTCACCGTGGCGGGACGCACGCCTGACCGTCGTGGTCCCCACCTACAACGAGGCGGGCAACCTCCCGGTGCTGGTCGAACGGCTGCTGGCCCTTCCGCTGCCGGGCCTGAAGGTGCTCGTCGCCGACGACAACTCGCCAGACGGCACCGGTGAGGTGGCCGACAAGCTGGCCATCGAGAACCCGGACCGGGTGCAGGTCGTGCACCGGGCCGGCAAGGAGGGCCTGGGCCGGGCGTACGTGGACGGCATCGGCCGGGCCCTCGACGGTGGCGCGGAGTACGTGGCGCAGATGGACGCCGACCTGTCGCACCCGCCGGAGGCGCTGCCCGGGATGCTGGGTGCGCTGCTGTCCACCCAGGCGGGGGTGGTGATCGGTTCCCGCTACGTGCCGGGCGGGCAGCTCGACGAGGCGTGGCCGCTCTACCGGCGGGCGCTCAGCGGCTGGGCCAACCTCTACGTGCACACCCTGCTGCGGGTACGCATCCGCGACCTGACCGCCGGCTTCAAGATCTGGCGGGCGGACGCGCTGCGCGACATCGGCCTGCACCGGGTGCAGTCGAACGGTTACAGCTTCCAGGTGGAGATGCACTACCTGGCCACCAAGCTGGGGCACACCATCCTGGAGGTGCCGATCCGGTTCGAGGAGCGGCGCGACGGCCTGTCCAAGATGACCACCGCGACCAAGGTGGAGAGCGCGCTGATGCCGTTCAAGCTGCGTACCCGGCACCGCAACCTGGACTCCTGACCCCGCAGCGGGGTCGTGGGTGGACGGTTCAGCGGTAGAGCGTCCGGTGCGCGGCGTCGATGACGCCGGCGTACAGGCCACCGGTGACGGCGCGGTCGCGGGCCAGCGCCGCCCGGGCGGCGTTCGCGCCGGGCGCGCCGTGCACCCCGCCGCCGGGGTGTGCCGACGCGCTGGCCAGGTAGAGCCGGTCGACCGGGGTGTCGGCCCGGCCCAGGCCGGGGATCGGGCGGAGGAACAGCTGCTGGTACGCCGCGGCGGTGCCGCCGCCCAACGCCCCGCCGACCAGGCTCGGGCCCCCGTGAACCACCTCGGCCGCCCCGCCCCCGGGCCGGCCCACGACCAGGCTGCGGAACCCGGGGGCGGCGGCCTCCAGCACGTCCTCCATCCGGTCCACCTGGCGGGCGATGTCCTCGGCCCGCCAGTCCCGCCGGAACGGCAGGTGGGTGTACGCCCACAGCGACTCGGTGCCGGCCGGCGAGTGCGTCGGGTCGGCGGTGGTCATCTGCCCGGCCAGCAGGAACGGGGTCGTCGGGATCTCACCCCGGGCCAGTTCGGCGGAGTAGCTGGTGAGCCCGTCGAGGTCGGCGCCCAGGTGCACGGTGCCGGCGCCGGCCACCGCCGGGTTGGTCCACGGCAGCGGGGCGGACAGCGCCCAGTCGACCTTGAGGGTGGAGCCGTCCCAGCGGAAGTGGGCCAGGTCCTCGACCAGCCGGGGCGGTAGCTGGGCGGCCCCGACCAGGTCCAGATAGAGGGCGGGGGCGGGGACGTCGGCGAGCACCGCCCGGCGGGCCCGCCACAGTTGCCCGCCGACGGTGCGGACCCCGACCGCCCGGCCCCGGGCGGTCAGCACCCGGTCGACCTGCGCCCGGTAGCTGATCCGGCCGCCCCGCTCGGTGAGCCGGGCCACCAGCGCGTCGGTGATCCGCTGCGCGCCGCCGACCGGCACCGGCCAGCCGACCTGTTGGCCGAGCATTGCCAGCAGCCACCCGTAGACGCCGGAGCCGGCCTCCTCGGGGGACAGGTCGGTGTGCAGGGCGCAGCCGGCCAGCAGCGCGGGGCCGCCCTCGCCGGTGAACAGTTCGCTGCCGAGTTTGCGCACCGGCAGGACCAGCCGGCGGGCCAGCCGTAGCGCCCCGCCGACCCGCAGTTGGCGCAGCAGGCCCAGCCCGCCGCGTACCGGGGGGAAGGGGGTGGTGATGGCGTCGAGCATCGGCCCGGCCACCTGCGCCCAGTCGGCGTACGCGTGCCGCCAGCGGTCCCCGTCGCCGGGGGCGAACGTCTCCAGCGAGGCGGCGGTGGTGTCCAGGTCCCGGTTGATCACCGCGGCGCGCCCGTCGGGCAGCAGGTGGGCCAGCACGTCGGGGGCGTGCGTCCAGGTCAGCCCGTGGCGGGGCAGGTCGAGGCCGGCCAGCACCGGGGAGGCGTACCCGAGGGGGTAGAAGGAGCTGTACAGGTCGCTGAGGTAGCCGGGGGCGGTGACCTCGGCGGAACGGACCGCCCCGCCCGGCGCGCCGGTCGCCTCCAGCACCAGGACGTCCCAGCCGGCGTCGGCGAGCAGGTTGGCGGCCACCAGGCCGTTGTGTCCGGCGCCGATGACGACGGCGTCCGCGGTGTCCGTGCCCGGCGAGATCATCAGATCCGGCTACCCGGCGGGCAACCGGGCGAAACGTGTTTGCTTCGACGGGAGCGGGGCATCCCGCCGCATGTACCGGGTGGAGCAACTCATTGGGGGGGTGGGGGGCGCGGGCGGGGCGGGCGGTGAGCTGACCGTCGTCGATCCGGCGGACGGCCGGCCGGTCGGCACCGTGCCGGTGGCGACGGCCGACGAGGTCGCCAAGGCGGTGGGGGCGGCCCGCGAGGTGGCCACCGGGTGGGCGGCGACGCCGGCGGCCGGGCGGGCGGCGCTGCTGCACGAGGCGGCGGACGCGGTGGCGGCGGCGGCGCAGGAGCTGGCCGCCGCGACGACGGCGGAGATGGGCAAGCCGTTGGGCGACGCCCGGGGCGGGGTGGCGGCCGGCGTCGGCACGCTGCGCCAGTACGCCGAGCTGGGCCCGCTGCGCGGCGGCCGGACGCTGCACGGCGACGGTGACGCGATCGACTTCATGCTGCCGCAGGCGCGGGGCGTGGTCGCCGCGATCACCCCGTGGAACGACCCGGTGGCGGTCTCCTGCGGGCTGCTCGGCGCGGCCCTGGTCACCGGCAACGTGGTGCTCTACAAGCCGAGCGAGCGGACCCCGGTGACCGGGTGGCTGCTGGCCCGGCTGTTCGACGGGGTGTTCCCGGCGGGCGTGTTGTCCCTGCTGACCGGGGGTGCGGAGGTGGGTGCGGCGTTGGCCGCGCAGCCGGTGGACGTGGTGGCGCACGTCGGGGCCACCGCGACCGGGCGGGCGATCGCGGCGGCCTGCGCCCGCACCGGGGCCAAGGCGCTGCTGGAGAACGGCGGCAGCGACCCGTTGGTGGTCGACGCCGGGGTGGACCCGCGCTGGGCGGCCGAGCAGGCGGCCCTGGGGGCGTTCGCCAACGCCGGGCAGCTCTGCGTGGCGGTGGAGCGGATCTACGCGCACCGCGACGTCGCGGAGGACTTCGTCGACGCGCTGGTGGAGCGGGCCGGGGCGCTGGTCGTCGGGCCGGGCCGCGACCCGGCGACCGAGCTGGGCCCGCTTGTCGACAGGCGGCACCGCGACCAGGTGCACGGGCAGGTCACGGCGGCGGTGGCGCAGGGGGCGACGCTGCGCGCCGGTGGGGTGCTGCCGGACGGGCCGGGGGCGTTCTATCCGGCGACGGTGGTCACCGACTGCCGGCAGGAGATGCCCCTGGTCCGGGAGGAGACGTTCGGGCCGGTGGCGGCGGTGGTGACGGTGGACTCGTTCAGCGAGGCGCTGCGGTGTGCCGCCGACTCGCCGTACGGGCTGGCGGCGACGGTGCTGACCGGGTCGATGAGCCACGCCCAGCGGGCCTTTCGGGAGCTGCCGGTGGGCACCGTGAAGGTCAACGCGGTGTTCGGGGGCGCGCCGGGTGGTGCCGCGCAGCCGCGCCGGGGCAGCGGCCAGGGCTTCGGGTACGGCCCGGAGCTGCTGGACGAGTTCAGCACGGTCAAGGCGGTGCATCTGCAACCGCCGGCCGGCGGGCACTGGTGAGCCGGGGCCGCCCCGACCGGGGCGGCCCCGCGTTCCGCACGTACCCTCCGGTCAGTCGCCGCGGGCCTTGCGGGTGGCCCGGTTGTTGGCCTTCTCGATGGCCTTGACCAGTTCCGGCTTGGTCATCCGGCTGCGGCCGGGCACGTCCAGTTTCTTCGCCACCTGCATCAGGTGGTCCTTGGTGGCGTTGGCGTCCACCCCACCGGCGGTGGGGGCCCGGCGGGCCGGGCCACCGCCCTCGGCCTGCCGGTCGCTGGGGCCCTTGCGGCCCTTCGGCTCCCAGTGGTCGCCGACCTTCTCGAAGCTGTGCTTGACGGCGGCGAAGGCGGCGCGGTGCGCGCGCTCCCCCTCGCCGTAGGTCTCCACCGCCGAGTCGTGCGTCTTCTCCCAGGTGCGCTGTGCCTTCTCCGGGGAGCGTCGCAGCGTGCTGGGCAGTACCTCGCGCCCGGGCATCCCGTCCTCCTCCGCGTCGACTTCGTCTGGCTGACCGGACGGTTCCCTGGGCCGGCACCGGCAAACACCGACGTCGGGTTTGCCGGTTTCCGCCGTCGGGTACCGCCCCGCGCAGACGCGCGCCGGACGCCGGGTCCGCCGGGTCGTCGGGCGACGAGGAGCCGAGCATGGCAGCGACGACGGAGCCGACCACGGTCGCCGGTGGCGGCCCGGGGGTACGCGTGCCCCGCCGGATGCGCCAGTTGAGCTGGTCGACCTGGCGCGGGGTGCTGGTCCGCAGCGGCCGGGGTTTCGTGCAGGACAACTGCGCCGACTGGGCGGCGGCGTTGACCTACTACGGGGTGCTCGCCCTGTTCCCGTCCACGGTCGTGGTGGTGGCCCTGGTGGGGCTGGTCTCCGACGGCGAGCGGACGGTGGACACCGTGCTGGACCTGGCCCGCGACATCGGGGCCGGTTCGGTGGTCGGCAACGAGGGTTTCGTCTCGGTGGTGCGCACGGTGGTCGACCAGCAGAGCGGGACGAAGGTGCTGCTCAGCTTCGGTCTGCTGGGCGCGTTGTGGTCGGCGTCGGGGTTCATCGGCGCGTTCACCCGGGCCTCCAACGCGATCTACGGCGTCGAGGAGGGCCGCCCGTTCTACCGGCTGCGCCCGTTGCAGATCGGGATGGCCGCGCTGTCCCTGCTGCTGCTCGCCGTGGTGGCGCTGGGTCTGATCGTCAGCGGCCCGGTGACCGACGCGGTGGGTGACCTGGTGGGTGCGGGCGGACTGGCCCGCACGACGTGGAGCGTCGTGAAGTGGCCGGTGCTGGCCATGGTGATGATGACGCTGTTGTCGCTGATGTTCTGGATCGCCCCCAACGTCCGGCAGCCCCGGTTCCGGTGGCTCACCCCGGGTGGGGCGGTGGCGTTGCTGTCCTGGATCGTGGTCTCCTTCGGCTTCGGCCTGTACGTGGCCAACTTCGGCTCGTACGACGTCACCTACGGCAGCCTGGGCGCGGTCATCGCCTTCCTGGTGTGGCTGTACCTGTCGAACTCGGCGCTGATGTTCGGGGTGCAGATCAACGCGGAGTTGCAGCGCGGACGCCGGTTGCAGGCGGGCGAGGACGACCCGGGTGAGCCGGTGCTGCCGCCGAAGGCCACCGCCGGTTCGTGACCCGTCGGGTTCGTCGTCCGGGTCGGTGTTTCCCCGGGGCGGGCGCGGGTAGCACAACAGACATGGAACGTGGCAGCAGCAAGCACGCACCGAGGGTCGACGACCAGATGAGCCAGGAGGTCAGCGGCCTCGTCCAGGGGTCCGGCGCCGGTGGTTCCCGGGTCGAGGAGTTCCGCGAGGCGGAGCCGGCCGGCGAGGACCAGCCGGGCGCGACCACGGCACCGGCGGGCGACCTGCGCACCGGCACCCCGCAGGGGATGACCTCGGAGGACGTGGAGGCGCGCAGCCGGCTGGGTCGGTTCATCACGATGACGGCCCTGCCCGGGGACCGGCTGACGCTGGTGGCCAACGCGCGGGAGAACGACGCGCCCGACGACCTGGTGGCCGCCCTGGAGCGCCTGCCGGAGGGCACCCGTTTCCAGACGATTTCCGAGGTGTGGGCCGCACTCGGGCACCGGAACGAGACGACGCGTTGGTGACCGGATCGGCCCACGATCCGGACGAGCACCAGCGGCCAGAGGAGGATTTCGCATGAGCGGCGTCATCGAGCACGTGGACGTGTCGGTACCGGTACGGACCGCCTACGACCAGTGGACCCAGTTCGAGGAGTTCCCCCACTTCATGGAGGGGGTGCAGGAGGTCCGGCAGCTGTCGGAGACGATGACCCACTGGACGGTGGAGATCGCCGGGGTCAAGCGCGAGTTCGACGCCGAGATCACCGAGCAGCTCCCCGACGAGCGGGTGGCCTGGAAGTCGACAGGTGGCACCCAGCAGGCCGGTGTGGTGACGTTCCACCGGCTCGACGAGGACAACACCCGGGTGACCCTGCAGATGGACTTCGAGCCGCACGGCGTGGTCGAGCAGGCCGGCGACAAGCTGGGCGTGGTCGACCGGCGGGCCAAGGGCGACCTGGAGCGGTTCAAGCAGTTCATCGAGCGTCGCGGTCAGGAGACCGGGGCGTGGCGCGGGTCGGTCGACCGGCCGCAGCCCTGATTGCCCTCCTCCCCCGACCCGGACGCACGAATCCGACGGCCGCCGGTTCCCCGGCGGCCGTCGCCGCGTCCGGGTCCGGCCGTTTGCGATCATCGGGTCGGGGTACGGCAACGGTATGACGGACAACGACGGCAGGGTGTGGCGGGACGAGCGGAAGACACCGCTGGAGGAGTTGGACCGGGCGATCGCCAGGTCCACCATCGACGGGCAGGCCGACGACCCGACCGGTAACGACGCGGGCGAGGAGGCCGCCTTCGGGCACGGCCCCGAGCCGGTGGACCGGGGTGCCGGCCCGCAGACCGGGCGTCGGGAGATGACCGACACCGAGCGCGCCTACCGCCCCTCCACGACGGGACGGACCGGACCCGACACCATGTGACGGTCGGGGCCCGCGTCGGGGTCGGGGCCCGCGTCGGGGTGGGGGTCGGCGGCATGGGGGCCGTTGATGCGGTGTCCCGGTCGAACGACACCGCATCATCGACCCAGCAGCCCGGTTGCCCTGGCTGGCCGAGCCCGAGAAGGGCGGAAGCGGGCTCAGTGGGTGGGGGGCGGTGCGGCGGTCTGGCGGGCGGCTGCGGCGTGCGCCACCAGCAGCGCCACCGCCAGCACCGTCAGCGCCGGGCCGAGCAGCCGCACCGACGTGTCGCCGAGCAGCACGCCGAGCCCGGCCGGGATGAGGGCCGCCCCGATGCCGGCGGCGCCGATCTGCACGCCGATCACCCGGTCGGCGTGCTGCCGGCCGACCCGTTCGGCGGTGCTCAGGGTGAGCAGCGGGAACACGGGCGCGGCGGCGAACCCGAGGACGACCAGGCCGGCCACCGTCACCCAGCCCGGCCCCGGCAGCGCGATCAGCACCGCGCCGGCCGCCATGCCCAGCAGGCTGCCCCGCAGCACCCGGGCGGTGCCGAGCCGCTCGGCGACCAGCCCCTGCACCACCCGGCCGACGAAGAGGCTGCCCCAGTAGCCGGAGACCGCCACCCCGGCGGCCTCAGCGGACACCCCCCGTCCCTCGGTGAGCAGCAGGAACGCGTAGAGCCCGGCGGACACCTCGATGGCCACGTAGACGGCGAAGGCGAGCGCGCCGAACCAGACGGCGGGCAACCGGAGCGTGTCGGCGATCCGCACCCCCGCCGGGCCACCGTCCGACCCGCCAGGCCCGGCCACCGTCGGACCCTCCACCGGTCCACCACGCCCGGCCACCGCCGGGTCGTCCACCGGTCCACCTCGCCCGGATTCCGCCGGACCGTCGACCGGTCCGGGGTGGCCGGCCGGTGCGACGACGGTGTCGTCGGGCCGCGCACCGACCGTCCGGTCGACCGGCACGGCGTGCGGCGGCGGGGGGCCGGCCGTACGGTCCCGCCACGCGCCGACGGTGAGCGCGAACGCGGTGGCCAGCGCGAGCTGGGCGGCGGCGGTGACGGCGTACCCCCAGCGCCAGCCGGCCCCGGTGCTCAGCATGGCGGTCATCACCAGCGGGCCGATGGCCACGCCGAGGCCGAAGAAGGCGTGCATCCAGTTCATGTGCCGGGGGCCGAACGCCCCGGCGGCGTACGCGTTGAGACCGGAGTCGATCGCCCCGGAGCCCAGACCGAGCACCAGCGCACAGCCGATCAGCACGGTCAGCGCCGGTGCGTTGGCGTACCCGGTCAGCGCGAGGCTGGCCAGCAGGGTGCTGCCGGCCAGCAGCCGGCCCACACCCAGCCGGGCGAGGGTGAACCCGGCCAGCACGCTGGAGGTCAGGTACCCGATCGTGCCGGCGGTGAGCACCAGCCCGACCGCGCCGGTCGGTACGCCGAACTCGGTGCTGATCGAGGGCCAGCCGACGCCGAGCAGGCCGTCGGGCAGGCCGAGGCTGACGAACGCGAGGTAGGCGAGCAGGAGCAGGGAGGTACGGGGCGGGGCGACGGACACGGAGGCTCATCCTGCCGCATCTCCGGGAACGGGTCGACGTGATTGTCGCCTCCCCCGAACCGGTGGTTTGGAACGCCCGGACGGGCAGTAAACCGGACAGGTCGTCCAGAATCCGCCGTTCGGCTGACGGTAATCCGAAGGGGTCGCGCAAGACTTTCGGGATGCAACAGGGCTCCGGTTTCCTCACCCCTCGTCAGCGTCGCCTGGCCTGGCTCGGCTTCCTGCTCGCCGCCATCCAGGCCCCGGTCTCCGCCAGGTTCTCCTCCGACGACTCGTGGCTGTTCAGCCTCTGCGTCGCGCTCATGGTGGCCACCGTGATCATCGCCGACGACGCCAGCCGTCGTCGCCCGGCCGACGCCACCAGCGCGGACTGAACCGCCCGGCGGCCCCCGTCACGGGGTCGGGCCGGGGAACTCCCGCTGCGGGCAGCTGAGCGGGCGCGCCGGGTCGATCCGGTGCAGGGCGTACCCGGTGCCCTGCGTCGGGACGTGCGTGCTCGGCGCGCGGTCGCCGATCTGGATCAGGGCGTGCCAGCCGGTGCGCTGCGCGGTGTACCGGGTGCAGCCGTCGATTACCTCGGTGTGCTGCCGGGCCGTCACGGTGGCCCGGCTCTGGACGAAGCTCGTCGGGTCGGCCGGGTCGCTCCCGGCCAGCAGCAGCGAGGACGCGGCCGTCGTGGTGTGCGCCCAGAACGACTCCCCCGCCGTCAGCCAGAGGTCGGCGACGGTGACCAGGTCGTGGTCGACCAGGCTGGAGAAGGTCAGGTCGGGGTCGGACGCGCCGGTGGTGCCGGAGTGCGTCACCGGCGGCAGGGTGATCGTGGTGGTGTCCGTGCGCTGCTGCACCCAGTACGGGCCGGGCGTGTACGCGGTGACCGCTGCCGTGTAGGCACCGAACGGCCGGTGCCCGGCCGTGGAGTCGACCACCACGAAGTCGGTGCGACCGAGCCCGTAGAGGCTGGTGGCGAGCGTGCTGCCGGCGGCGTCGCGCAGGATCAGGTCCCAGTCGGCGGTGGCGGCGGGCTG
>NZ_JBMDWU010000601.1:0-10790 GCF_048594385.1 Micromonospora sp.
GAGCAGCACGATCGGCACGTACCGGGTGGCCGGGTTACCGCGCAGCGCGGTGACCAGGCCGAAGCCGTCCAGCCGGGGCATCATCACGTCGGTGAGCACCAGGTCGAACCGGCCTGCGGTGGCCTCCTGGAGGGCCACCGCGCCGTCCGGCACGGCCACTACCTCGTACTCGGGACTGAGCAGGCGGGTGACGTGTTCGCGCAGGTCGGCGTTGTCGTCGGCGAGCAGGATCCGGCCGCCCCGGGCGGGGTGGCCGGTGGCCGGGGCGGGCCGCCCGTCGCCGGCCGGATCGGGCCGGTCGGTCCACCAGGCGGTCTCCGTGACGTAGAGCGACGCCTGCGCCGACTCGCTGGTGGGCAGCGGCGCGGCGGCGGCGACCCGGTCGGGCGGCAGGTGCGCGGAGCCGAACGGGACGGTCACGGTGACCGTGGTGCCGTGGTCGACCCGGCTGGTGGCGGCGACCGTGCCGCCGTGCATCTCGACCAGTTCACGGACGAGGGCCAGGCCGATCCCGGTGCCCTCGTGGGTACGCGAGCGGACCCCCGGCACCCGGTGGAACCGCTCGAAGACGTGCGGCACCTCCTCGGCGGCGATGCCGACCCCGGTGTCGACCACCTCCAGCCGGGCCGTGCCGTCGACCGCGACCACCCGGACCCGGATCTCCCCGTCGAAGGTGAACTTCAGCGCGTTGGAGAGCAGGTTGAAGACGATCTTCTCCCACATGTCGCGGTCCAGGAGGACCGGCGCGGGCAGCGGCGGGCAGTCGACCACGAGCCGCAGCCCGGCCCGCTCGGTCGCGGAGCGGAAGGTGCTGGCCAGCCGGGAGGTGTATTGGGCCAGGTCGGTGGGCTGGTAGTGGGCGGCCAGCCGGCCTGATTCCAGCCGGGAGAAGTCGAGCACCGTGTTGACCAGCTTGAGCAGGCGCAGCCCGTTGCGGTGCATCATGGTCAGCCGGTCGAGGTGCTCGGCGGACAGCGTCGGGTCGGCCAGCATCTCCTCCAACGGGCCGAGGACGAGGGTCAGCGGGGTGCGGAACTCGTGGCTGACGTTGGCGAAGAAGTTGGTCTTGGCGCGGTCGAGCGCGGCCAACTCGGCGGCGCGGGCCCGCTCCTGCTCGTACACCCGCTGCTGGCCGACCACCCGGGACACCTGCGCGGCGATCAGGCCGAGGAAGTCGCGGTACTCGTCGGTGAACGGCAGCCGGGCGGACCGGCCGACCACCAGCGCCCCGGCGGGCTCGCTGGTGGCGGTCAGCGGCAGCACCAGCGCCCGGGGGGCGACGTCGTCCGGCACCGCGCCGAGCAGCTCGGCCACCTCGATCTCGGCGGCCACCCCGCCGGCGGCCACCCGGGCCAGCGTGGCCGGCGGCTCGGCCGGCACCCGGGCGGGAGCGACGCCGCTGGCCCCGGCCGGCACCGGCCGACCGGTCTCGTCGGTCAGGTAGACCAGGGCGAACGGCACGTCGGCCCGGTGCCCGTCGAGCACCGCCGCCGTGGCCCGCCCCAGCTCGGCCATGCTGCCGGCCGCGCCGAGCCGGACGCCGAGTTCGGCCAGGGCCCGCAGCCGGCGTTCCCCGACGACCCGGCCGGTGGTCTCGTTGACGAAGCAGAAGACGCCGTTGACGCTGCCGTCGTCGTCGCGGATCGGGTCGTAGGAGATGTCGAAGTAGACCCGCTCGACGAAGCCGTGCCGGTCGAGCAGGAACGGATGGTTCTCACCCCGGTAGGACTCACCGCTGCGGCGTACCCCGTCGAGCAGGGGGCCGAGCACGTCCCAGGTCTCGGCCCAGTGTTCCCGGGCCGGCCGGCCGAGCGCCACGGGATGCTTGTCGCCGATGGTGGGCCGGTAGGCGTCGTTGTAGAAGGCCAACTGGTCGGGGCCCCAGAACATGACGCTCTGGGCCCGCGAGGAGAGCATCATGCCGATGGCGTGGCTCAGCGCCGCCGGCCAGGTGTCGGGGCTGCCGAGCGGGCTGGCCGCCCAGTCGTGTCCGCTCAGCCGACCGCCCATCTCGCCGCCCGCCGCGAACGCCCCGGCCAGCCACGGCGGCAGTACGCGGTCGGCGGACGACGGTGCGGACAGCCCACGGCCATCCTCGCCCCCACGGGCCGAGCTCATCCGCGCCCCCTGCTTCGGCCGGTCGTGCCCCCCAGAACGCCTCGGCTCACGCCGGTCGCGTCCGTCTTCTACCCCGACGGATCAGGAACGTAACGCACAGGTTCCGACGGACGCTGGTAACCCGTGCCTCATCCTGCCGTCATCTGCCCGACAGCGCACGGTGAGGGGCCGGCGCTCAGAAGACCGGCAGGCCGTCGATGCTGGCCGCGTTCTTGGTGGCCCGGTAGGTGACCAGATCCTCGGCGGTGCGCCGGGAGTGTGACGTGAGCAACAGGTCCCGGTCGGAGCGGTAGTCCATCAGGGGCACCGCGTAGCCGCAGGAGTCGCTGACCCGGTCCACGGTCACCCCGATCACCGCCCGCACGGCGTGCACGTCGGGCGGCTCGGGGAAGTCGGTCAGCAGCGCCGCGAAGCCGGGGTCGGTGACCGGGGTGGCGACACCCCGCCCGTGCAGTCGGACGATCTTCGGTGGGCCGTCGAAGGCGCAGAACATCAGCGTGATCCGGCCGTTGTCCCGCAGGTGGGCGATCGTCTCCGCGCCGCTGCCGTGGTAATCCAGCCAGGCCACCCGGTGCGGGCCGAGCACGACGAAGGTGCCCCGCATGCCCTTGGGGGAGACGTTGACGTGCCCCCCGCTGCCGCTGGGCGCGGTGGCCACGAAGAACATCGGCTGCGCCTCGACGAACTCCCGCAGTCGCCCGTCCAGCGCCGGATACACGGTCCCCATAGCGTCATCCTGCCGCCGCTGACCGCATTCCGGGACAGGTTTCCCAGCTGGCAGGAAGCGTCAGCGGTCCCGGGCCGCCCTCACCAGGGCGCTCACCGGGCGCGGGTCGTCGTCGTTCTCCGGATGCCACTGCACCCCGAGCAGGAACCGTCGCGCCGGGTCCTCCACCGCCTCCACCACCGAGTCGTCGGCCCAGCCGGTGACCGTGAGCCGCCCCGGATCGGCCACCGCCTGGTGGTGGTACGAGTTGACCCGGTCCACCCCGGCCAGCACCGACGCCGTCCGGGTCCCCGGCGCGAACCGGACCGGATGCGCCCCGTACACCCCCGGGGCGGGGCGGTGCCGGTCGTGGCCCACCACGTCCGGCAGGTGCTGGTGCAGCGACCCGCCGTACGCGACGGCCAGCAACTGCATGCCCCGGCACACCCCCAGCACCGGCAGGTCCACGGCGAGGGCGGCAGCCAGCAGGGCAGACTCTCCGGCGTCCCGGTCGGGCCGGGGCTCGGTACGCGGGTCCGCCGGCTGGCCGTAACGCTCCGGGCCGACGTCCGCGCCACCGGCCAGCAGCAGCCCGTCGAGCACGTCCACCACGTCGGCGTCCAGGTCGTCCGGGGGCAGCACCACGGCCCGGCCCCCGGCGGCGGTCACCGAGCGGACGTACGCCTGCGGGATCAGCGACGCCGGCACGTCCCGCCAGACGGCCCAGCTCGCCGGCTCGACGTACCCGGTGATGCCGATCAGCGGACGCGCCCTGCGGCCGGACGGCCCGGCGCCGCCACCCGCCGGCCCGCTCACAGCGGGGTGACGTACGCGCCGGTGATGCCGCCGTCGACGACGAACTGCGCGGCGGTCATGAACGACGCGTCGTCGCTGGCCAGGAACGCCACCGCGGCGGCGATCTCCTCCGGTGCGCCGAACCGGCCCATCGGCACGTGCACCAGCCGGCGGGCGGCCCGCTCCGGGTCGGCGGCGAACAGCTCCATCAGCAGCGGGGTGGCGACCGGGCCGGGGCAGAGCGCGTTGACCCGGATGCCCTCCCGGGCGAACTGCACACCCAACTCCCGGGTCATCGCCAGCACCCCGCCCTTGCTCGCGGTGTACGCGATCTGCGAGGTGGCCGCCCCCATCAGCGCCACGAACGAGGCGGTGTTGATGATCGAACCCTTGCCCTGCCGGCGCATGTGCGGAATCGCGTACTTGCAGCACAGGTAGACGCTGGTGGTGTTGACCCGCAGCACCCGCTCCCAGGCGTCCAGCCCGGTGTCGAGGATCGAGTCGTCGTCGGGTGGGGAGATGCCGGCGTTGTTGAACGCCACGTCGACCCGGCCGTGCCGCTGCACGACCCCGTCGAAGAGGTCCCGCACGGCCGCCTCGTCGGCGACGTCGGTGTGCACGTACTCGCCGCCGACCTCCTCGGCGGCCCGCCCACCGGCCTCGTCGTCGATGTCGACGCAGACCACCCGGGCCCCCTCGGCGGCGAACCGCCGCACGGTGGCCAACCCGATCCCGCTGCCCGCCCCGGTCACCACGGCGACCCGGTCCTGTAGCCGACCCTGCACTGGCGTCACTCCTCTGTGCCGATGAAGACGTTCTTGACGTCGGTGAAGGCGTGCAGCGCGTCCGGGCCCAGCTCACGGCCGAGCCCGGAACGCTTCATCCCACCGAACGGGGTCCAGTAGCGCACCGAGGAGTGTGAGTTGACGCTCAGGTTGCCCGCCTCCACGGCGCGGGCCAGCCGCAACGCCCGGCCGACGTCCCGGGTCCAGATCGAGCCGGACAGGCCGTACTCGGTGTCGTTGGCGAGCCGGACCGCATCGGCCTCGTCGTCGAAGGGGAGCACCGAGACGACCGGCCCGAAGATCTCCTCCCGCCAGTGCCGGTCGGCCGGGGAGTCGGCGAGCAGCACCGTCGGGGCGTGCCAGAAGCCGGGGCCGTCGGGCCGGTTGCCGGTGAACGCGACCCTCGCACCGTCGAGGTAGCCGGCGACCCGGTCCCGGTGGGCGGCGGAGATCAGCGGGCCCATCTCGGCGGTCTCGGCGGCCGGGTCCTCCACCCGCAGCGCCCGGACCGCCGGTTCGAGCAGTTCCAGGAACCGGTCGTAGACCGGGCGCTGGACCAGGATCCGGGAGCGGGCGCAGCAGTCCTGGCCGGCGTTGTCGAACACGGCGTACGGCGCGGTGGCCGCCGCCTTCTCCAGGTCGGCGTCGGCGAAGACCAGGTTGGCGCTCTTGCCGCCCAGCTCCAGGGTGACCCGCTTCACCTGGGCGGCACAGCCGGCCATGATCCGGGTGCCCACCTCGGTCGAGCCGGTGAAGCAGACCTTGCGGACGGCCGGGTGGGTGACGAACCGTTCGCCGACCACGTCGCCCCGGCCGGGCAGCACGGTGAACACCCCCTCCGGCAGGCCGGCTTCGCGCCCCAACTCCGCCAGCCGCAGCGCGGTCAGCGGGGTCAACTCGGCGGGCTTGAGCACGACCGTGTTGCCGGCGGCCAGCGCGGGGGCGAAACCCCAGGCGGCGATCGGCATCGGGAAGTTCCACGGCACGATCACCCCGACCACGCCGAGCGGTTCGTGGAAGGTGACGTCCCAGCCACCCGGCACCGGGATCTGCTGCCCGGTCAACCGCTCCGGCGCCCCCGCGTAGTAGTCGAGCACGTCGCGGACGTTGCCCGCCTCCCACCGCGCATTGCCGATGGTGTGCCCGGAGTTACGCACCTCCAGCCGCGCCAACTCCTCCAGGTGCGCGTCCACCAGCCCCGCGAACCGCCGCAGAACCCGCCCCCGCTCCCCCGGCGCCACCTGACGCCACGCCTCCAACGCACCAGCAGCCCGCGAGATAGCCGCATCCACCTCCCCCGGTCCGGTGGCCGCCACCTCCCCCACCACATCCCCGCTCGCCGGATCAAACACCCGCGTCACACCCCACCCCTTTCCCCGTCGATCATGGAGTTGTGGTGCCCCGCATGAACCACATACCGCCACACGTCGCCCACCACAACTCCATGTTCGACGCCGCAGTGGGGGTCAGAGGCGTTCGAAGCCACGGGTTAGTTCCCAGTCGGTTACCGCGGCGTCGAAGGCCGCCAGTTCGACCTTTGCCTGGTTGGCGTAGTGGGCGTGGACCTCGTCGCCGAAAGCCGACCGGGCGATGTCGGAGGCCTGCCAGAGGGTCAGGGCGTCGCGGAGGGTGGGTGGGACGCGCTCGGCGGACGGGTCGTCGTAGGCGTTGCCGGTGCACTCGTCGGCCAACTCCAGCTCCTGCTCGATGCCGTGCACCGCCCCGGCGACCAGGGCGGCGATCGCCAGGTACGGGTTGACGTCCGCGCCGGGCACCCGGTTCTCCACCCGCATCCCCTGCCCGTGGCCGACCAGCCGCAGCGCACAGGTGCGGTTGTCGGTGCCCCAGCGCAGCGCGGTCGGCGCGAACGAGCCGGGCTGGTAGCGCTTGTAGGAGTTGATGTTCGGGGCGAACAGCACGCTCATCTCGCGCATGGTGGCGAGCAGCCCGGCCAGCACCCGCTGCCCGGTGACGCTGAGCTGCGCCGGCCCGTCGCCGAGCATCGCCGAGCGGCCGTCGACGTCGCGCAGCGAGAAGTGGATGTGGCAGGAGTTGCCCTCCCGGGCGTTGGGCTTGGCCATGAACGTGATCGACACGCCCTCCTGGGCGGCGATCTCCTTCGCCCCGTTCTTGTAGATCACGTGGTGGTCGGCGCAGGCCACCGCCTCGTCGTAGCGGAAGGCGATCTCGTGCTGGCCGAGGTTGCACTCGCCCTTGGCGCTCTCCGGGGTCAGTCCCGCGCCGGCCATCTCGGTGCGGATGCGACGCAGCAGCGGCTCCACCCGGGCGGTGCCGAGCAGCGAGTAGTCCACGTTGTACTGGTTGGCCGGGGTGAGGTCGCGGTAGCCGCGCCGCCAGGCCTCCTCGTACGAGTCGCGGTAGAGGACGAACTCCAGCTCGGTGCCGGCGTACGCGGTCAGCCCGTGGTCGGCCAGCCGGTCGAGCTGCCGGCGCAGGATCTGCCGGGGTGAGGCGACCACCGGGCCGGAGCCGTCCAGCCACTCCAGGTCGGCCAGGAGCAGCACGCTGCCCGGCTGCCACGGCATCCGGCGCAGGGTGGACAGGTCGGGGCGCATGGCGAAGTCGCCGTAGCCGCGTTCCCAGCTCGACATGGCGTACCCGTCGACGGTGTTCATGTCGACGTCCACCGCGAGCAGATAGTTGCAGCCCTCGCTGCCGTTGGCGACGACCTGGTCGAGGAAGAACGGGGCGTGGAACCGTTTGCCCTGGAGGCGGCCCTGCATGTCGGTCAGGGCGAGCACCACCGTGTCGATCTCGCCCTCGGCGACGGCGACCCGGAGCTGTTCCAACGTGAGCGGGGCTTTCCTCATCCGTGCGCCTCCATCACCAAGGTCTACCGGCCGAGCGGATCACCGTCAATGCCCCGTCCGGGCGGGCCGGCAAACCCCTGACCCGGGGTGCCCGGTCGGACCCGGTCCGGAGACGGCGGCCCGGCCTGCGAGGGCCCGCCCGTGGCCCGGAGCCGGACGTGACCCCGACGCGCGAAACGAGCGGAAATTGTCGTGTGCACAAGGACGGAAATGCTTTTCCCAAGGGCGGGAAAGAAGCGCCGCGACACGCCACTCATCCGTTCGGACACATAGCCGACCACACCGATCGGTAATCGCACGGCGACCTTGCGTGAAAGTTGGAACCCTTGCCAGAATTTGAGCCGGCCGGTGCGACGCACGGCACTTCGTCGGCCGATCCGCACGACCACTTCCCCTGACCTGCCGCGTATTCGCGCGCAATGCGTCGACAGGTCACCGGAGCGTGGATGTTCGGCCCCCTCGGTCGCACCGGGCCGGCCGGCCCAGAAACACCCGAACTGCTCCATCACGACGCACCGAAGGACGCGTAATGACGAGAGTACGTCCCAGTGGGAAGCCCCGGGCCCTCGCCGCCCTGGTGGCGATCGCCGTTTCCGCCGCGCTGCTCGCGGTGGCCGGCCCGACCCAGGCGGCCCCCCGCACCGCCGGTGCCGACGCCGCGCAGCCGGCGGCGGGATCGTCCGCCACCGGTGGCGCGCGGGCCGGTCGCCTCGCGCCGCTGTCCACCGGAGCCACCGGCGTGTCGGCGGGTTCCTCCGGCATCCTCGCCTCGACCTCGGTGACGGGGACCGTCGGTTCCATCACCGTCACCTGCACACTGACCCCGAGCACCCCGTTCGTCTACTACGGCGGCCCGTACGGCGGCGGTGAGGAGGGCCTGGCGTCGGTGCAGTGCACCTATCCCGTCTACGCGATCCAGGTCGAGGTCGCCCTGTTCCGCTACAACACGCAGGTCACCTACAACACCAAGACGGCCTACAGCACCGTCCTCGGCACCGTCGACACCGAGTACCCCCGGTCCACCGGCGAGTACAAGACGGGCGCGGACGCCTTCATCACCTGGAACTACGGCGGCCCGACCACCTTCATCCCGCTCACCCTCAGCAACAGCGCGTACCTCTGACGGTCGCCGGGCGGCCCCCGGCCGGAACCCTTCAGGGCCCCGGCCGGGGGCTGTCCGTCGTCGCCCCGGAGGGCTGGTGGTCAGGCCGGCCCGTCGACCCGTGCGGCGTCCGCCGCCGGTGCCGCCGGTACGTCGACCGTCCGGCGCGGGCCGGTGAACCACGTCCGGGCCGAGGCGTACCACCAGATGCCCACCCCGAGCAGCACCCCGCCGACGGCCAGCGGCGCGTAGTTCACCGCCGACCAGCTGAACCCGTCGTTGCCGGGCACCCCGGCCGGCACGATCGGCAGCACGAAGTAGCCCGAGATGATCACGATCTCGACCACCGCGACCCAGCCGAACAGTTTGTACTTGCGGCCCAGCGTCCACGGCCCCGGTTCGAACCGGTCGCCGAGGCGCAGCCGCAGCGCGATCGGGATGACGAAGGACAGGTAGAGGCCGATCACCGCCACCGACACCACCGCGTAGAAGGCGACCGGGACGCCGTCGCTCTGGTAGAGCGCCGGCAGGGTGAGCACCAGGCCGGCCAGCGTCGCCCCGATGATCGCGTTGGCCGGGGTGCCGTTGCGGTCGACCTTGGACCACAGCCGCCAGCCGGGCACCGCGCGGTCCCGGCTGAACGCGTACGTCATCCGGCTCATCGAGGTCACGCAGCTCATTCCGCAGAAGAACTGCCCGATGGTGGAGATGATGATGACCGTCTTGAAGAAGAACGGGGTCAGCGCGGATTCGAAGATGGCGCCGGAGAATCCGCCGGCCGCGTTGATCGCGTCCACGTCGGTGGCGGCGAACAGGAACGCCAACAGCAGGATCCACCCGCCCACCGCCGAATAGAAGATCGACCGCCACAACCCCTTGGCGGCGGCCTGCGACGCGCCCCGGGTCTCCTCGGACACGTGCGCGCAGGCGTCGAATCCGGTGATCGTGTACTGGGTGAGCAGGAATCCCAGCGGCAGCACGTAGAACCAGAACGTCAACCCACCGGTGTCGCCGTCACCGAATCCGGAGTTGTTGAACCGCTCGGTGAACACGAACTGGAAGCTCTGGTGCCGGTCGGGCACCAGCAGCAGGATGGCCACCACGGCGGCGGCGCCGGCCACGTGCCACCAGACCGACACGTTCTGGAGTACGTCGATGATCCGGTGCCCGAAGATGTTGATCAGCCCGTGCAGGGCCAGGATGATCACGAACAGCAGGAACGCCTGCCGCAGCGTCCCCTCCCACCCGTCGAAGAGCGCCGACAGGGTGAGGTTGAGGAAGGTGGCGCAGCCGTAGTCCACCGACGCGGTGACGGCGACCAGGCCGATCAGGTTGAGCCAGCCGGTGAACCAGCCGTGCACCGGCCTGCCCATCTTCGCCGCCCACCAGTAGATCCCCCCGGCCGTCGGGTACGCCGAGACCAGCTCGGCCAGGCAGAACCCGATGATCAGGATGAACAGCGAGATCAGCGGCCAGCCCCAGGAGATGGCGACCGGCCCGCCGTTGTTCCACGCCTGCCCGAAGGTGGTGAAACAGCCGGCCAGGATCGAGATGATCGAGAACGAGATGGCGAAGTTGGAGAAGCCGCTCCACGTGCGGTGCAACTCCTGCTGGTAGCCGAGTTCGGCGAGTCGTCGGGCGTCGTCGTCCGGCGCGTGCGGTTGCCCGGCGGTCGACGGTTGCCCGTTCCCGGCGGTCGGCGGTTGCCCGGTGGTCGGCGGGGGCGTTGTGGCCACAGCACACCTCCCTGAGGTGGTACCCGGTACTGCCCGGGTGATCCCCGGGTGCGCCCGAGTCTCGTCCCGCCGATCACGACGGTCAATCCGTCGCCGGTGCCGAACTCGTTAATTCGCGTCGCCCCGGGCGGCGGTGGTCAGGTCGCCCCAGCGGGCGGTAATCGGGTTGCCCCGGGTCCGGCACCGACGCATGCTTGAGCCCGTGACCAGGCCCGATCGCGACGGGCCGACGCCGGGCGCTCGGCAGGAGCCCGGCACCACGGCGGCGCGGGACGCCCACCTCTCTCTCACGTACGGTGTCGTGCCGTACCCGACGGGCGTCCCGCCCCGCCTCCCAATCTTGATCGACTCGCCTGGGCCGATGTTGCGGCATCCGCCGGGCATGGACACCGCAACATCGACCCAGAAGAGTCGATCTTGCGGGCCCCTCCCGTGGGTGGTCAGGTGAACAGGAGGCCGGCCACCCAGAGGGCGGCGATCACCAGGCCGGCCAGGAACTCCACCAGCATCGACAGGCCGGCCGCCTTCAACGCCTGCACGGTCGCCGGCCAGGCGAGCTGGTTGCTGCCCAGCCGCAGCCGTTCGGCCCCCCACACCCCGCCGACGAAGCCGATCACCAGGCCGATCACCGGGATGACGAAGAACCCGACCAGCCCGAGCAGACCCCCGACGAGCAGCGACGACGTGGGCACCCCGGTGCGCTTGAGGTTGCGCCCC
>NZ_JBMDWU010000602.1:0-7852 GCF_048594385.1 Micromonospora sp.
ACGGAGACCCACAGCAGCGCGGTACGCGGCGACAGCGGCCCGGAGACCGCCCGGCTGGTCGCCAGCCGGGTACTGGACGTGCCGGACTTCCCCAAGCCCGGGGTCATGTTCAAGGACCTGATGCCGTTGTTCGCCGACGGCGACGTGTTCCGTGAGGTGATCGACGGGATCATCGACCACCACGGGCGGGACAACTTCGACATCGTGGTCGGCATCGAGGCCCGGGGTTTCGTGATCGCCGCCGCGATCGCGTACGCGACCGGGTTGGGGGTGGTGCCGGTGCGCAAGGCGGGCAAGCTGCCCCGGCCGGCGTACGCGGCCTCCTACGCCCTGGAGTACGGCGAGGCGACGCTGGAGGTGCACCAGGACGCCTTCACCGCCGGGCACCGGGTGCTGGTGGTCGACGACGTGCTGGCCACCGGCGGCACCGCCGAGGCGACCCTCGGCCTGGTGGAGCGGGCCGGCGGCACGGTGGCCGGGTTCACCGTGCTGCTGGAGTTGGGCTTCCTGGGCGGGCGGGAACGGCTCGCCGGGCGTCCGGTCCATGCCCTGCTGACCGTTTGATTCCTGGGTCGTCCCGCCGACCTGGGACGGACCGTCCGGCGGAGCGGCACGGCACCTACCGTGCGGGTAGCATTGCCCATTGCTGACCGGACGGTCACCCGTCCGGGCGGTGGTCAGGTGTCGGCCGCAGGGCCGGCGGGCAGTGCCACCGACCCGGCGGCGGCCGGCGGGGAACACGCCGGCGTGACGGCCGGTTCGGCAAGTCAGGCGTCGGCCGTACGGTCGGCGTGGTCCCGGCGATCGGTGAGGAGGCCGGTGTCCCACGATGTCGTTCCTCCGGTGGAGGGCACGGTGCACCCGACAGGCGACGCTGACGGCGCGGTGACCGCTCGGAACAACGATCCGGCGGCCGGCCCGACGGGGGCCGGCGACCACGTCGGCGGTACGCCGGACGGCCTGGCGGTGGGGGCGTCTTTCGACGACGACCCGTCGCCGAGCGGTGGTTTCGCGCTCTCCAACGCCCCGACCGGTCGTCGGGTCCGGGCGCGGCTGGCCCGGTTCAACGCCCCGTGGCAGACCTCCCAGGTCAGCGAGGTGCTCGAACCGCTGATCGCCAGCCACCGGGAGAACCATCCGAAGGCCGACGCCCGGCTGCTCCAGCGGGCCTTCGACACCGCCGCGCGCTGGCACTCCGGCCAGTACCGCAAGTCCGGCGACCCGTACATCACCCACCCGCTGGCGGTGGCGACCATCCTGGGCAACCTGGGGATGGACACCACCACGCTGGTGGCGGCGCTGCTGCACGACACGATCGAGGACACCGAATACACCCTCGACCAGATGAAGGTCGACTTCGGCCCCGAGGTCACCCTGCTCGTCGACGGTGTGACGAAGCTGGACAAGGTCAAGCTGGGCGACGCGGCCAAGGCGGAGACGATCCGCAAGATGGTCGTGGCGATGGCGAAGGACCCCCGGGTCCTGGTGATCAAGCTGGCCGACCGGCTGCACAACATGCGGACGCTGTCCTTCCTGCCGGCCCCGAAGCGGGAGCAGAAGGCCAAGGAGACGCTGGAGATCCTGGCCCCGCTGGCCCACCGGCTCGGTATGAACACGATCAAGTGGGAGCTGGAGGACCTGGCCTTCGGCACCCTGTTCCCCAAGCGGTACGAGGAGATCCTGCGGCTGATCGGGGAGCACCAGCCGCAGCGGGAGTCGCTGCTCAAGCAGGTCACCCAGAAGGTCGGCACCGATCTCAAGGCCGCCAAGATCAAGGCGGAGACGACCGGCCGGCCGAAGCACCTCTACTCGATCTACCAGAAGATGATCGTGCGGGGGCGGGACTTCAACGACATCTACGACCTGGTCGGGGTGCGCATCCTGGTCGACACGGTGCGGGACTGCTACGCGGCGCTGGGGGTCATCCACGCCAACTGGCAGCCGGTGCCGGGCCGGTTCAAGGACTACATCGCGATGCCCAAGTTCAACATGTACCAGTCGTTGCACACGACGGTCATCGGGCCCACCGGCAAGCCGGTGGAGATGCAGATCCGCACCTACGCGATGCACCGCACCGCCGAGTTCGGCATCGCCGCGCACTGGAAGTACAAGGAGCACAAGGGCACCCAGATCGTCGGTCCGCCGGCGCACATCGACGAGATGACCTGGCTGCGGCAGTTGCTGGACTGGCAGCGGGAGGCCGCCGACCCGTCGGAGTTCCTCGACGCGTTGCGGTTCGACCTGTCCAGCCAGGAGGTGTACGTCTTCACCCCGAAGGGCGACGTCATCCCGTTGCCGACGGGGTCGACGCCGGTGGACTTCGCGTACGCGGTGCACACCGAGGTGGGGCACAAGTGCATCGGGGCGCGGGTCAACGGCAAGCTGGTGCCGTTGGAGTCGACGCTGTCCAACGGCGACGTGATCGAGATCTTCACCTCGAAGTCCGACACGGCGGGCCCGACGCAGGACTGGCTGAGCTTCGTCAAGAGTCCCCGGGCGCGCACCAAGATCCGCCAGTACTTCAACAAGGAGCGGCGTGAGGAGGCGATCGAGGCCGGTAAGGACTCGATCGTCAAGGCGATGCGTAAGCAGGGCATGCCGTTGCAGCGGATGCTCACCTCTGACGCGTTGATGGCGATCGCCCGGGACCTGCACCTCGCCGACGTCGCCTCGCTCTACGCAGCGGTCGGCGACAGTCAGGTGTCGGCGCAGTCGGTGGTGCAGAAGCTGATGGCCGCGTACGGCGGTGAGGAGGGCGCGGCGGAGGACATCGCCGAGACCGCCGTCGCCACCCGTCCGCCGCACAGCCGGCAGAACAGCAGCGACCCCGGCGTGGTGGTGCGGGGCGTCAGCGACGTCTGGATCAAGCTGGCCCGGTGCTGCACGCCGGTGCCCCCGGATTCGGTCTTCGGGTTCGTCACCCGCTCCGGCGGGGTCAGCGTGCACCGCGACGACTGCGCCAACGCCGAGGACCTGCGGGCCCAGGTCGAGCGGGTGGTGGAGGTCAGTTGGAAGCTCACCTCCGCCTCGACGTTCCTGGTGGCCATCCAGGTGGAGGCCCTCGACCGGCACAAGCTGCTGGCCGACGTCACCCGGGTGCTCTCCGAGGAACGGGTCAACATCCTGTCGGCGACGGTCACCACCACCCGGGACCGGGTGGCGGTGAGCCGGTTCAGCTTCGAGATGGCCGACCCGAAGCACCTGGGGCACCTGCTGGCCGCCGTCCGCAAGGTCGACGGGGTCTTCGACGCCTACCGGGTCACCTCCGGCGCCTGACCGTCAGCCGCGTCCCCCGGTCACCTGACACGGAAGCGCCCGCCGGCTCAGCCGGCGGGCGCTTCGTCGTACGGTGCGGGTCAGCTCTCGATGTCGCTCATCGTCAGCTTGGTGATGGTGACCTCCTTCTTGGGGTGGCCACCCCCCGCCTGCTGCGCGAACGCCTTGTCGTCGCCGGCCGCCCCGACCTGCTTGACCAGGTCCATGCCGGAGGTGATGGTGCCCAGCACGGTGTAGTTCGGGTCGAGCTGCGAGTCGCCGTAGACGATGAAGAACTGGCTGCCGGTGCTGCCCGGCTGCCCGGAGTTGGCCATCGCGATGACGCCCTCCGGGTAGGGGGGCCGCTTGTCGGTCGGCAGGTTCTCCTCCGGCATGCCGTAGCTCGGCCCGCCGGTGCCGTCGGTCTGCCGCCAGCCCTTGCCGGTGGCGCTCGGGTCGCCGCACTGGAGCACCTTGATGCCCTCGGTCACCAGCCGGTGGCACTTGGTGTTGTCGAAGAAGCCCTTGCTGGCCAGGTGGGTGAAGCTGCCGGCGGTGCAGGGCACCTTGGTCCGGTCGAGCTTGGCGACGATCGGGCCAAGGTTGGTGTCGATCGTCATCGTCTGGGTGCCCTTGTTGGCCTGCTGGTTCGGGGGCATCCCGACGTCCTTGACCTGCGCCGGCCGGCCCTCCTTCGGCGCCTCGGTGTAGGCGCACTGCGAGAAGCCCTCGGTGCCGGCGGCCTGCTGCTTGCTGTCGTCGTCGTCGCCACCGAGGCTGGTCGCCAACCAGACGGTGCCGGCGACCACGAGCACCAGGATGGCGGCGGCCCCGACGATCGCCTGCGTCTGCCGGCGCTTGCGGGCCTTGGCCGAACGCTCGGCCATCTCCCGCTCAAGTCGGGCCCGCGCCGCCGCGCGCTGCCGCTCTCTCGTGGACGTCACGGTCACTCCTCCTGGGCTTTCTCTGGCGCGGCGGGGCCGCAGGTACGGGTTGTGGGCCGGCTCAGCCGGCGCTCGGGCTGGCCGCCGGGGACGCGGCCGGGGAGCCGGTCGCCGGTGCGGGGGCGGCCTGCGCCTCGCCGACGGTGAGCTTGCGGATCACCACGTCGGTCTTCGGCTTGACCTTGGCGCCCGCCCCGTTGTCCACGGTCGGCAGGGCGCCGATCTTCTCGACCACGTCGAGGCCGCCGGTGATCCGGCCGATGATCGGGTACGCGGGCTGGGCCGGGCTGGAGTCCTTGAAGAAGAGCAGGAACTGGCTGCCGTTGGCGCCCGGTGGGTTGCTGATCATCGCGACCGTGCCCTTGGGGTAGGTCGGCGGCTGTCCGGGCTGCGGGCTGGCCGAGGGGCTCGCCTCGGGCGCGGTCGGCACGTTCTCGTTGTAGAACGAGTAGCTGGGGCCGCCGAGCCCGGTGCCGCTCGGGTCGCCGCAGCGCAGCGCGCCCTCGGTGGTGATCTCGTGGCACTTGGTGTTGTCGTAGAACGACTTACCGGCCAGGTGGGCGATGCTCGCCCCGGCGCAGGGGGCCCCGGCGAGATCCAGTTCGGCGGTGATCGGGCCGCCCTGGTCGGTGTCGATGGTCATCGTGCGTACCCCGGTGGTGGGCAGATCCTTGGTGGCCGGGGTGCCGACGTCCTTGAGGTTGGTGTTGGCTGCGGCGTCCTGCGGCGTCCAGAGGCAGACGTCCTCGGCGGCCTTCGGCTCGGGGTCGCTGTCGAAGGCACCCAGCCCCCACGCCGCACCGGCCACGATCAGCACCAGCACCACTGCCGCACCGACCCCGGCCTGGATCTGCCGACGCCGTCGGGCGGCGGCGGCCCGCCGGGCCAACTGCCGGTCGAGCTTCTCCCGCGCGAGCTTGCGCTGCCGGTCCCTGCTGGAAGCCACCCGTGCTCCCCTCCTCTACCCTGGTCGTCACCGGCGGTCGGGCCTTGCGCGCCCGCCGTGCCCGCAGGTGCGCCACGCCACACGCCCGCCAGAGTGTACGGGTACCTGCTGTGAAAGTGGTGTACGAGGGCCGGCCTGGGTTTATCAAAGTGCGTCACTGTGCCGTGCGGGGCCCGTGGTACGGGTGGGCGCGGATATCGGATCGCGCCGACGACTAGGCTGCCCAGGAGACGGACGACTGAGACGGAAGGGGAGCGGACGTGCTCGTGGCCGGCTTTCCCGCGGACGCCTTCGGCACCAACTGTTACGTGGTGGCGACCGCGCCGGGGGAGCAGTGCGTGGTGGTCGACCCCGGCATCGGGGTGCTCGACCGGCTCGACGCCGTGCTCGCCGAGCACCGCCTGCACCCGGCCGCCGTGCTGCTCACCCACGGCCACCTCGACCACACCTTCTCCGTCGCGCCGGTCTGCGGCGCACGCGGCATCCCCGCGTACGTGCATCCGGAGGACCGGGAGCTGTTGGCCGACCCGACCAAGGCGCTGTCGATGGACCTCACCGCGCTGTTCGGCGGCCGGCTGCCGTACACCGAGCCCGACGACGTCGCGGAGCTGACCGACGGGGCGACGCTGGCGCTGGCCGGCCTGGAGATCACCGTCGACCACGCGCCGGGCCATACCGGCGGGTCGGTGCTGTTCCGGCTGCCCGGTGCCGGCTCGCCCTGGGAGGCCGACCAGGTCTGCCTCTCCGGTGACGTGCTCTTCGCCGGCTCGATCGGCCGCACCGACCTGCCGGGCGGCAGCATGCCCCGGATGCTGACCAGCCTGCGGGAGAAGGTCCTCCCGCTGGCCGACGACACCGTCGTGCTGCCCGGCCACGGCCCGGCGACCACCATCGGCCGGGAGCGGGTGCGTAACCCGTACCTCGCCGACCTGGCCGTCCCGGACGGCGCGCGCCCCGCCGCGCCCACCCGCGGTCTCTAGCCGTTCCTCCGCGCCCGGCGCGGACCTGTCGATCCCACCGCGCCCGGCGCGGACCCGCAAGGAGTACGTCATGAGCAAGCCCACGCCCATCTCCGGCTTCCCGGAGTGGACCACCTCGCAGCGGATGATCGAGCAGTTCGTCCTCGACCGGATCCGGCACACCTTCGAGCTGTACGGGTTCGCCCCGCTGGAGACCCGGTCGGTGGAGCCGCTGGACCAGTTGCTGCGAATGGGGGAGACCTCGAAGGAGGTCTACCTGCTGCGCCGGTTGCAGGCCGACGCGGACGGCCCGGCCGGTGACGACGCGCTCGGGCTGCACTTCGACCTGACCGTGCCGTTCGCCCGCTACGTGCTGGAGAACGCCGGCAAGCTCCAGTTGCCGTTCCGCCGCTACCAGATCCAGAAGGTGTGGCGGGGCGAGCGCCCGCAGGAGGGGCGTTACCGGGAGTTCCTCCAGGCCGACATCGACATCGTCGACCGGGACACCCTGCCGGCGCACTACGAGGCCGAGATGCCGCTGGTGATCGGGGACGCGCTGCGGTCGCTGCCCATCCCGCCGGTGCTGATCCAGGTGAACAACCGCAAGATCTGTGAGGGGTTCTACCGGGGCATCGGGCTGACCGACCCGGAGGCGGCGCTGCGCGCGGTCGACAAGCTCGACAAGATCGGCCCGGCGAAGGTGGCCGACCTGCTGGCCGAGACGGCGGGGGCGAGCGCGGCGCAGGCCGACGCCTGCCTGGCGCTGGCCGGAATCTCCGCGCCGGACGCGTCCTTCGCCGATGCGGTGCACGCCCTCGGGGTGAGCGATCCGCTGCTCGACGAGGGTGTCGCCGAGCTGGTCGCGGTGGTGGAGACGGCCGCCGCGCACGCGCCGGGGCTGTGCGTCGCCGACCTGCGGATCGCCCGGGGCCTGGATTACTACACCGGCACCGTCTACGAGACCCAGCTGGTCGGCTACGAGCGGTTCGGCTCGATCTGCTCCGGCGGCCGGTACGACAACCTGGCCAGCGCCGGGAGCGTGTCGTACCCGGGGGTGGGGATCTCGATCGGGGTGACCCGGCTGCTCGGGCTGCTGTTCGGTGCCGAGGCGCTGTCGATCTCGCGCAGCGTGCCGACCTGCGTGCTGGTGGCCGTCGCGGCCGAGGAGGATCGGGCGGCCAGCAACGCCGTGGCGGAGGCGCTGCGGTCGCGGGGCGTGCCGACCGAGGTGTCGCCGAGTGCGGCGAAGTTCGGCAAGCAGATCCGCTACGCCGAGCGGCGCGGCATCCCGTACGTGTGGTTCCCGGGAGGCGAGGGTCACCAGGTGAAGGACATCCGTTCGGGCGAGCAGGTGGACGCGCTGGCGGACCGGTGGTCGCCGCCGCCTGCGGATCTGACTCCGGTGATCGGCTGAGCCCGGGTTACTGGCGCGTACGCCGACGGGGACCTACGGTGGCGTAAGTTACGCCACCGTAGGGAGGGCCCCTGTGACCGAGCTGAGCCAGACCGCGCTGCTCCACGAACTCGAACCCGTGGTCGCCAAGAACCTCGACCGTCACCTGTCGATGGCCAAGGAGTGGTTCCCGCACGAGTACGTGCCGTGGAGCGAGGGGCGCACCTTCGACGGGCTGCTCGACGGGGAGCCGTGGCGGCCGGACGACTCGAAGCTGCCGGACGTGGCGAAGACCGCGCTGATCGTAAACCTGCTGACCGAGGACAACCTGCCCTCCTACCACCACGAGATCGCG